>NZ_JAWRYN010000836.1:0-263 GCF_046534585.1 Peribacillus sp. SIMBA_075
GTGGATTCTCATGATTTACTTTTCCTGCCAAACCGCCCAGGACGGCCCCTTTTACGATGACACCCAGCAAACGGTTCTGTTCGCCAATCACCGCTACGGGAATATCGGAAAACGCAACCAGATCAAACAATTCATTGAGCAGTGTCTGCGGTCCAACGGTTGGTACTTCTGTTCGCAGCACATCCTCCAATGTTTTTCCTTCCTGCTTGGCTCCGTTCACAGCGTCTGCTGTCAAAACACCGAGCAATGTCTTTTTCCGATCC
>NZ_JAWRYN010000837.1:0-263 GCF_046534585.1 Peribacillus sp. SIMBA_075
GGGGAGAGTTAAAGGATGTGAAACCAGATCATTTGCTTATTGAAGATACAGTACCATATATTGAACGCATTCAACAAATTGTATGGATTATGCCAAAACAATAATCAAATTACATGTAATTTGATTTATAACAGATTAGCGTCATAGAACATCAAATAAAAACACAGGGTTTTATCTCTGTGTTTCTTCAAATTTTCGTTTTTGGATATATGCTTGAGCATGGATAATTTCTTTCTGAAGTTCTTTTAATTCTTTCGTAGATC
>NZ_JAWRYN010000838.1:0-263 GCF_046534585.1 Peribacillus sp. SIMBA_075
GGACTTTCCATCGCAAGTCAAATCATCGAAGGACACGGAGGCTCGATCTGGGTAAAGAGCGAGCAGGGTATCGGAACTAGCCTGTTCTTTACGCTAAAACGGACAACCAACCAAGGAGGGACAGATTCCCATGGCGACGCGCATCCTCATCATTGAGGACGAGACTACCATCGCTCAGCTGGAGCGGGACTATTTTGAGCTGAATGGATTTCTCGTTGATTTATGTCATACAGGCGATGAAGGCTTGCAGCTCGCCCTGCATG
>NZ_JAWRYN010000839.1:0-263 GCF_046534585.1 Peribacillus sp. SIMBA_075
CGCGACGATTTACCGTCACGCAGAGGACCGCCCGATGACTGAAGACGGCGGTGAGATTGGCCGCGGCTTTTCAGTCGAAGTCGCAAAAGCCTGGGAAGACCGCTTCTTTTCATTCCAATTGCCTGACACGCGCCAAGTTGCCTTGCGCATCGCGATCGTGCTCGGTGATGGAGGCGTCATGGAGCCGTACCGCAAGCTGGTGAAATACGGGCTCGGCGGCAAGCAAGGCAGCGGCCGCCAAATGTTCAGCTGGATCCATATCG
>NZ_JAWRYN010000840.1:0-263 GCF_046534585.1 Peribacillus sp. SIMBA_075
CGAAACAAGTTGTTTCGTATTTTTTTATTTGTTTTAACAAAAAACTAATAAAGACAGTCAAACTATCCTTAGGAAAACTCCTAAGGACTTTTTTATATATTTAAAACCTGTATAATAAAGAGCAGAGAACATTGTGAGTAAAGTAGGTGAAGTCTGTGAGTAAATATGAAATAACAACAAAATCTTCCGAAGAAACCCAGCGATTATCAGAAAAATTAGGGAGACTTGTAAAGGAAAAAGATGTAATTATTTTAGAAGGTGAT
>NZ_JAWRYN010000122.1:0-489 GCF_046534585.1 Peribacillus sp. SIMBA_075
CCGGGAATTTATTTTTCATCTCTTCATCTATCGAATAGATTACTTTTCTTAATTTTTTAGATTGGTCCATCAATATTTCTTTTGGAGTCTTATGATTGTATCTGGCTTTCGTGTGGGTGGCATCCACAATAATCGTTTTGTTTTTAATGATTTCCTTTTCAATCGCAATCTCAACGGTTTTATGAATGAGCATATCCAAAAGGTTTATGTCTTTTAAACGGAGCTTTCGAAATTTCGTTAAAGAGCTAGGGTCAATAACCGGATCTTCTGGAGCCATGCCGAGGAAGTATTTAAAGGACATGTCATACCTGGAACGCTCAACTATATCCACATCTGATAGGTCATGAATAGTTTTGAGCAGCAAATATTTAAACATACGTATTGGATCGACAGCATTCCTGCCGTTATGAAGACAGTAGTTGTCCCTCAATTCTTCCAACACAAAAGAAAAGTCAATAAGTTCATTGATCTTGCGTAACATGTTATCCT
>NZ_JAWRYN010000841.1:0-263 GCF_046534585.1 Peribacillus sp. SIMBA_075
CGGCACACTATTTGTCCGAGTTAGATCCTGCGTCTCACGCGTATAGGGTTGTCCTCACGCATCTTACACGCGGTCAAAATCGTGTGACCTGGGCCATTCAGCGTGTACGCCGTCTGCTGAAAACATACTCATCTGTAGGGGAACAAGCCACAACCTAATCGGAGGGTGCTATGACGAGTCTCGTAAAAGAGCATGAGAAGCTGCTGCTTGATGAAATCAGCATGGAGATCCCCAAACGGATTTTGCAAACATTCAGCGGGTTG
>NZ_JAWRYN010000842.1:0-263 GCF_046534585.1 Peribacillus sp. SIMBA_075
ATTCCATTCGTTTCTTTCTAATCATTCGAAATGCGATGACAATGCTTGTTACGATAAATGCGATGAATAGAAGAGGAAATACTTGAAATATGATATCTCCAATGTTGAATGCAACATTCTCTCCATTAGACATGTGTAAAACCTCCTTCTCTATCTATATATTACCATAATCAATAAAAGATTGAGATTTATCCATAATTTATCTATAATAGGTAAAATATCACTCATTAAAGGAGAACCAATATGAGAACTTTAGTCCTTTT
>NZ_JAWRYN010000843.1:0-263 GCF_046534585.1 Peribacillus sp. SIMBA_075
ATCGTGATGCTGTGGATTGCCTTTGGTAACAGAAGACTGCTGGCGTTTGCGAACAACCTGATTATTTTTTACTTCGTTGCGTTTGTTTTTGGCGGAGGAGTGTTTGGGCTTCAATACTTTTTGGCTCCTCGAAGTGAAATCGTGAATGGACTGGTGGTGACTCACAACGATGGTTTTGGGATTGGATTCAAACCGACGCTCGCGATTCTCGGCATTGGTTTTGCACTGGTGTTTGTACTCGGAAAAAAGAGCTACCGTGCTAT
>NZ_JAWRYN010000844.1:0-263 GCF_046534585.1 Peribacillus sp. SIMBA_075
GTGCAAGATGTGCTCGATAAAAATCCTCACCCCGAAAACGTGTGGTACAGCATCGGTAATCATGAGTTTTATGTGCCAAAGTGGAAGAATCCCCAAACGCTTGCACAAAGTACATGGCCAAACGGCACAACGGAAGAAGAGTTGTTCGATAACTTCTACCAATTCAGCGGAGAAGACAAAGTCTATCACCAAAAAGAAATCAATGGATATCCCTTACTTTTCCTAGGCACAGAAAAATACATGAAATATCACGATCCAAAATT
>NZ_JAWRYN010000845.1:0-263 GCF_046534585.1 Peribacillus sp. SIMBA_075
CTATTAATTATTCATCTATTTCCTTCGCAGAAACACAAGTAGGTAATGCAACTGATGTAACCAAAAATGCTAGTGGCATTGATACTGGTATAGCAAATCTTAAATATAATAATCAAGAGGTTTTAGCTGTAAATGGTGATAAAGTAGAGAGCTTTGTTCCGAAAGAAAGTATCAATTCAAATGGTAAATTTGTAGTAGTGGAACGCGAGAAAAAATCACTTACAACTTCACCAGTCGATATTTCGATTATTGATTCTGTGGTG
>NZ_JAWRYN010000846.1:0-263 GCF_046534585.1 Peribacillus sp. SIMBA_075
GGCGACTGCTCGCAGGAGAAGTGCGAATCGGGGCGGGTGATACCCTTTGTAAATACATCCTGCTCCCCTCACTAGAATCATTTCATGATGACCATCCTGCTATCAAAATAAAAGTGACGAATCGAACTACGCCCGAAAGTATAGCATTGTTGAAAGATGGCACAATAGATTTTGCCCTGGCTAATTTACCTTTGACCGATCCCCAGCTTGAAGTGAAAAAAGTATTTGAAGTCCACGATTGCTTTTTCGCTGGACCACGTTTC
>NZ_JAWRYN010000847.1:0-263 GCF_046534585.1 Peribacillus sp. SIMBA_075
CCAGGAAGTGAAGAGCGCATAAGTTGCAATCTGAGCTTGCACTACCTGCTTGTTTGCAAGTTCAATTCCATATGCGAACTCGGAAAGCACGTCGCGAGACTTTCCGGCAGCGGCAGCTTCCAGTATTTTTTTACCGTTTACCAATCGAAATCGGCCGATTTGAAAAATTCCCCCTCGAATATTATCACCACCGGCTTGCCAATAATATCCACCGGCCGGACCACCTGGCGAAGGTACTGGAAGACTGATATTACTCGGAGCAT
>NZ_JAWRYN010000848.1:0-263 GCF_046534585.1 Peribacillus sp. SIMBA_075
GTGGTATATTTATATGTAGTAGGAACTTCTCTCTTACGAGGGGAGTTTTTTTATGAACCGATTAGGGAGGTTTGTGTTTTATGAACAAGAAAATCATTATCCGCACTTTGGAAAATATCGCACTATATATGGAATTAAAAGGGGATAACCCGTTTAAAGTTTCGGCTTTCCGGAAAGCCGCCCAAGCACTCGAACTCGACCAGCGCAGCCTGGATGAAATAGAGGACGTGACGAAGCTGAAAGGCATCGGCAAAGGCACGGGC
>NZ_JAWRYN010000849.1:0-263 GCF_046534585.1 Peribacillus sp. SIMBA_075
GAGCGATCGCGCGTGCATTCCACCATAGCGTTAAAAATGCCAGGATCGCAAACAACACATAGCCCCAGCGCCACTGTTCGGCAAAAGCCAATGCGACAGGCCCGCTCGCGACGACTCCGACGCTCGTGCCGGTGTTGATCCATGTGTTGCCTTTGTCGCGCTCACGGCTCTCAAGCGACTGCGCGACGACTTGGCTAAAGGCAGGGGATACCCAGCCGCTGCCGAGCCCTGCGACAAATGCGCTGATGGCGAGCGTATAGAAT
>NZ_JAWRYN010000850.1:0-263 GCF_046534585.1 Peribacillus sp. SIMBA_075
TAGCTGAAAAAGGTGCTTTAACATGCGGGAAACCAGGTCAAGAAATTGAGAAGGAACTTGTAAGTGTAACGAAACAATTTATTGAAAAAGGTGATTACGTAGTATTTGCTATCGATAAACATGAAGACAATGATGTATATCATCCAGAAGCGAAATTGTTTCCACCTCATAATATAGCAGGTACAAATGGAAGAGACTTATTTGGTGAATTACAAGATGTATGCGAGAAATATAAAAATGCAGAGAATATATACTATATGGAC
>NZ_JAWRYN010000851.1:0-263 GCF_046534585.1 Peribacillus sp. SIMBA_075
GATTATGGAAGTTTTTTGAAAGACATCCTTCAGCCAGTAAACGTTCAATCCTTTAATTGGCATATAGATAATATAGAAACATATACAACCAGCAATGACAGACCGAATGGGGAGTTATTCCCGCAAAATGGAACGATCTTGAAAGGTCTCGAGTTAAAGGAAGTAATCGAAACAGAACAGGTTTATGTGATTTTTGCGGAACTTCGCGCTTTTCAAGGAGCTGTCACTTCACCTCCTCAAACCTACGAAGAGTTCACCGCAAG
>NZ_JAWRYN010000852.1:0-263 GCF_046534585.1 Peribacillus sp. SIMBA_075
TAAATAGTTTCCTCCCCAAACAAGTTCTGCGTAAAGAATAGTACTACCAGCAGGGATATTTAAAATAGCGGTAGAACTATTTTGTGTATAGTTTAATGTTGTACCAGCAGGAAAAGTCGTTACTTGTAAAGCAGTATTCGTAGTTACGAATGCACCAATTGCCCCGATTGTACCAGCACGGTTTTGATTACTAATTTTACTTAACCCGAGTGTATTACCTGTAATTGCGAGTGCGCCGTTAGTGGTGGTAGAAAATCGATTCG
>NZ_JAWRYN010000853.1:0-263 GCF_046534585.1 Peribacillus sp. SIMBA_075
ACATTTTGCACATTTGGGCCATCCACTCGCGGGTGATACGATGTACGGCGCGGCCAGGGGACTCATGCGCAGACAGGCATTGCATGCGTCATCACTGCGCTTCGAGCATCCTGTTCGCACAGAAGAGATTGCAGCTTATGCCCCTGTGCCAGCGGATATGAAGCGATTGATACATGCAGAATTTCAATAAGACAGATCAAGTAAGGGCTTCCGCGGGAGTCCTTTTTTGTTTTTCATTCTATGAATCCCTTGATAACGTAACA
>NZ_JAWRYN010000854.1:0-262 GCF_046534585.1 Peribacillus sp. SIMBA_075
GCTCAGCCTGTTTTTCAGCGATCCGGATATGCATCCGCTGGATTTCAGTCTGCTGAACCGGCGCGAGGCTGACGAAGAGCCTGAAGATGATGTGCTGATGCAGAAAGCGGCAGGGCTTGCCGGAGGTGTCCGCTTTGGCCCGGACGGGAATGAAGTTATCCCCGCTTCCCCGGATGTGGCGGACATGACGGAGGATGACGTAATGCTGATGACAGTATCAGAAGGGATCGCAGGAGGAGTCCGGTATGGCTGAACCGGTAGG
>NZ_JAWRYN010000855.1:0-262 GCF_046534585.1 Peribacillus sp. SIMBA_075
GCCAGTCCGCATTCACTGAAGAGGGGGCGGCCGATGCTGGCGCCGCGAACCTGCGCGCAATGCCCGATCCAGCGCGAAACACGCCGCGCCGGACCGACCGGCGGCCGCGCTTTTTGCGGCATCGCGGCATGCGCGCTGCGCGGCTAGTCAGTAATTGAGTATCATTCCCAACTTCCACCGCCACCGAGGTCGTCCGATGAAATCCCTGCTGCTTGCCTGCCTGGCCCTGTCCGGGTTGAGCCTGTCCGCCCAGGCGCACGAG
>NZ_JAWRYN010000856.1:0-262 GCF_046534585.1 Peribacillus sp. SIMBA_075
ATTGCGGTCATGGATGATCAAAGGAAGCTCACCTATCGCGAGCTTGATGACATGTCAAATGCACTCAGCAGTGAACTGAAGATTAGAGGCGTAGAGAAAGAAAGTACTGTGGCGCTCATCCTTGATCGCTCTGTTTATGTCATCGTCTCAATGCTCGGTGTGATGAAAGCAGGAGGTGCATTCGTACCAATTGATCCGGCTTTTCCTGCCGAACGTATCCGCTATACATTAGAAGATTCAGGTGCACAAGTCATCGTCACAA
>NZ_JAWRYN010000857.1:0-262 GCF_046534585.1 Peribacillus sp. SIMBA_075
CAAGGAAACCGGTTTAACATCTAAAAATGCCTTCATGTCCTCTATGTCACTCCAACGATCAGTTACCTTTGCCTTTAACGTAAAGGCTCCTTTATATTGTTCATTTGCTTGTATGTTGGTCTTGATTTTCGGACCTGTGTTATCGACTTTTACACGTACAGATGCATGCTCGCCTTCGGTTTTGGCCTCAATAAGATGCGTTCCTTCTTTCAGCCTTCTTGTATCCCACTGAAAATAAGTTGAAACATAATCCTCTTTTGGG
>NZ_JAWRYN010000858.1:0-262 GCF_046534585.1 Peribacillus sp. SIMBA_075
GCCACGATTTTTGTAATTCTCCTAAAACACGAGGTGAACAGCCAAATGGATTTTCATTTGATGCTAACTTAACAAATGAATGATTCCCGTATACTTCTTTCATTTGCTCTGGTGATTTACCTGGTTTATACGGTTGTAATGATGATAGTTGATCTTTTACTCGCATGTTAAATCCACCTTTTCATTAAAATTCTTTTGCGTATTTGTTATGTTGCGAAATATTTTGTTTTAGTAATTCCATGCGATCTTTTCCGAATTGCTC
>NZ_JAWRYN010000859.1:0-262 GCF_046534585.1 Peribacillus sp. SIMBA_075
TGAGAAAAAATCGAAAAGAGAAGCAAAAGAAATTGCGATTAACTTATTAAATGATTTAGGGATACATGAAGCAGAGAAACGTTTTGAACAGTACCCACATCAATTAAGCGGAGGTATGAGGCAACGTATTTGTTTAGCAATTGCGTTTGCGTGTCACCCAAAGCTCGTTATTGCAGATGAGCCTACAACTGCATTAGATGTAACGATTCAAAAGCAAATTATGGGGTTATTAAAAGAGCGAAAAGAAAAACAAAATACGAGT
>NZ_JAWRYN010000860.1:0-262 GCF_046534585.1 Peribacillus sp. SIMBA_075
GAATTCGTCGGGACTTTGCTCAATAAAATCATGCGTCCGGTGTTCACGCTTCCAGGCCGTTCGTCGATCGATGCCATGGCTTCCTGGATGGGCGCTGCGCCTGTCGGGGTTTTGGTGACGATGAAACAGTATGACGAAGGCTATTACACGAAAAGGGAAGCGGCTGTCATTGCGACTACTTTCTCGATCGCTTCCGTTGCCTTCAGTTTAGTAGTTGCTAACGTTATCGGTATCGGCCATCTGTTCCTGCCGTTTTATCTGG
>NZ_JAWRYN010000861.1:0-262 GCF_046534585.1 Peribacillus sp. SIMBA_075
TATATATAAAGGAATGTCGGCTAAAAAGTTGCCCTTTTCTCTTTTAAGCGTGATTTATATGCTATAATATAACTATAACAATTTAAAACAGTGTATAACAATTTTGCATACATTGGAGGATTCTCATGCATATTGATATCCATCGACATTCAGATACATCTCTTTCAAATCAGATTTACTTTTCAATCGTTGATCACATTCAATCGGGTCTGCTTCAGCAGGGGGAGAAGCTGCCGACTGTACGTGATTTAGCTAAGCAGCT
>NZ_JAWRYN010000862.1:0-262 GCF_046534585.1 Peribacillus sp. SIMBA_075
GGTCGCTGATCATCGGCCTGGCCATGGTCGTACTCGCCTTCTTCCTGCTGACCGGCCGCACCTGGGCTCGCATCCTCGTGACCATCGTCGTCGCGATCAACGCGGTGAGCCACGTGATGTCGCTGCCCGCCCAGCCCTGGTGGTCACTGATCATGATCGGGCTCGATGTCCTGGTGATCTACGCGGTCACGGTGCATGGACGGGAAGTGCGAGCCTGATCGTTATTTGATCAGTCTGCTGAGGTCTAGCCAAGCTTGACATC
>NZ_JAWRYN010000863.1:0-262 GCF_046534585.1 Peribacillus sp. SIMBA_075
TCATTGGTAGGAAGTCGCTCATTCATAGTTCTAAATAAAGAAATAAAATCAAAGTGAAGTGTTGCCAATATTTCGCGTAATCTTGCATGTTCTAGACTAGAATATAATTCTGAAAACTCTGCGTTTATTGTGCTGTTAGAGAGCAGTTCTCTATACTGAGCTTCAATATAGTTTTCTATGTTCACTGTATCACCCCAATCAAAATATAACGCGAAGTCAATTATAGGGTCAATGTTTGCATGCATGTGCATTATGAAAAGAC
>NZ_JAWRYN010000864.1:0-262 GCF_046534585.1 Peribacillus sp. SIMBA_075
GTTCATCGACGCCCTACCCAACCTAGAGATCATCGCCAGTTATGGCGTTGGTTATGATGCGGTGGACGCTGCGTATGCACACTCTAGAAATATCGTTGTCACAACTACCCCTGATGTCCTGAACGAGGAGGTTGCCGATCTTACGTTGGGGCTGCTCATCAGCGTCGTCCGAGAGATACCCAAGGCCGCGACTTTCGTTCGCGAGGGTCGGTGGAAATCATCGGACTATCCGCTTAGCCCGCTGACGCTACGCAACCGCAAG
>NZ_JAWRYN010000865.1:0-262 GCF_046534585.1 Peribacillus sp. SIMBA_075
CTTTTATTGTTCTCTCACCATTTTTTGAATCATGTACAGTTAGCATATTATTATTATTTAACGCTTTTTCTATATCACTTCTTGTAAGACTGGTCATTTCACTTGCCTCGTAACCTAATATGCCCTCAAAAAGCAATCTAAACAAGGCTCTATCTTGGGCATTAATTAATTCTTCGCACATTTTTTCCAATTCGTTTTTAGTTATATATAGTTTTAATGATGAATCTATACATGACAATAGATCATTGGTTTTTATCAACCT
>NZ_JAWRYN010000866.1:0-262 GCF_046534585.1 Peribacillus sp. SIMBA_075
GATGCAATCAGCTCAATCTTGTCGCGCTGTCTTCCCAATTCCAGTTGAATGCCTTCCAATACTTGTGGGTCTTGTTTACGCAAAAATTCTAGCATGATTTATCTCTCCTCCTTGAATATGGGCTTGGACTGATTTGAAAGCCCTCTTTAGGTACAGCTATCAGTAGGGGGTGTAGCTTCGTATACCGCTCGGGCGCCACCAATCAGCTTGGGTCTTGTAGAAGCGGCTGTAACATGCGCTTCTCCCACGCTGCGCAGCGTAG
>NZ_JAWRYN010000867.1:0-262 GCF_046534585.1 Peribacillus sp. SIMBA_075
CCCACAATGCTTCCGGGGTAAATGTTTCGTATTGCAAATACGTGAATTCGCTGCATTTGCTCTCCAATGCCGGCAGCACTTGCTCGTACTTTTCCGGATAGCTCATCATGTCGGTTCTCCTTTCTGCAGTTCTGTTTCCATTGTACCTTCCAGATGGAAATTTTAGAACAAATGCATGAAAATTTTTGGAAAATTGTTTAATTTGTTTTTGTTAACATAGGTTAATGAAATCGCTCCAGGCGGACGCTTTCCGCGGGCATGG
>NZ_JAWRYN010000868.1:0-262 GCF_046534585.1 Peribacillus sp. SIMBA_075
GTTTCCAAGCTTGCACCGCCGACTAAAGCGCCGTCGATATGTTCCATGGAAAGCAATTCTTGGATATTGGCAGGCTTCACGCTTCCGCCGTATTGGATGCGCACTTTTTGAGCCGCATCGTCGCTGTAAAGTGAAGCGATTTTCTTGCGGACGATGCCGCAAGCTTCGTTGGCATCTTCTGCAGTCGCTGTTTTGCCTGTTCCGATTGCCCAGATTGGCTCATAAGCAATGACCAGTTCGGCGATTTGCGCATCAGTCAAGC
>NZ_JAWRYN010000869.1:0-262 GCF_046534585.1 Peribacillus sp. SIMBA_075
CCCATTTTCTTTTTCTCCACAACCAACACTCCTTCAGATCATTTGAAATAGTTTAAATGGATGTTTTTTTATGTTTAGCCGAATAGTCGTGAATAAAACTTGTCAGCTTCTTTAACGTTTCTGGTGAAACATCAGGAAATACCCCATGACCTAAGTTAAAGATGAAGTGATCTGATTTCATCCCTTGATCTAAAATGTCTTTTGCTCTTTCTTCAATGACTTCCCATGGAGAAAGTAAGATGGTTGGATCAAGGTTTCCTTG
>NZ_JAWRYN010000870.1:0-262 GCF_046534585.1 Peribacillus sp. SIMBA_075
TAATCCATATTCGCTGTTTTGTCTTCTGCAATCGGAGACGGGACAGCGATGATGAACATGTCCGCTTCCGCCGGTTTTGTTGATACCGAGAAAGTGCCTTTTTCCAATGCTTTGTTCAAGTAATCCTGAAGGAACGGTTCTTCAATGTGGATCTGGCCATCTGACAGCATATCCACCGCTTTTTGATTGACGTCCACGCCATGAACTTCATAACCATGGTTTGCAAACATGACTGCTGTCGGCAAGCCGATATATCCTAATC
>NZ_JAWRYN010000871.1:0-262 GCF_046534585.1 Peribacillus sp. SIMBA_075
GGCGATGTATGCCAAATCGGCGCTAGGGGTAAAAAGTGTGTTTATTCTCCATGACAAAACCTCATACGGCCAAGGCTTGACTGGCGAGGTCAAAGTTCAATTTGAAAAAGATGGAATCGAGGTTCTCGGTTACGAAGGCGTGACGGTCGGAGAGAAGGATTATACGGCTGTTCTTAATCAGGTGATGGCGAAAAATCCGGACATGATTTATTTCGGCGGTCACTATCCAGAGGGAGGCATTATCGTCAAGCAAGCGCGGCAG
>NZ_JAWRYN010000872.1:0-262 GCF_046534585.1 Peribacillus sp. SIMBA_075
TCTTAATATTTTTGCAAGAAAATTATACCATATATATGCATTGGTCGATGTGTGATAAAAGGACATATTTGCGGTATGTAATGAAAGTTATCGAAAGCTATGAAAAGCTATTAATTTGCATTCGAATGTAATAGAATGTAGCGTTATCTACCATTTGATGTGCGGAGTAAGTTAGCGTTTTATATTTATGTGTAGCGAAAGTTGGTAAAAGTTATCGAAAGCTATAAAAGGTTAATTGATGTAAACTCGTATAATATTTTCG
>NZ_JAWRYN010000873.1:0-262 GCF_046534585.1 Peribacillus sp. SIMBA_075
GTTGAATTTGTAGGATACTGACATTACCGGATTTCTCTCAGCCGCAAGACCTAAAAGTGACAAATCAAGCCTCCCCGTTAACATTTGACGACATCACAATCGTTGATCGGTGGGAATTTTCATCCGCTCCCCTTCTCGTGCCGACGCTTCGGAAAGATGAAGGCTCTAAAATTTGCCGATCGCGCCCTAGCGATTGATTAAGTGTCTAGTCGTAGTTGGGAAATTAGAACGTCTTCTAGCCGCGCCATCGGATGCATGATAC
>NZ_JAWRYN010000123.1:0-486 GCF_046534585.1 Peribacillus sp. SIMBA_075
AACGTCTATTTCTATTATGAAAATAGATGAAAAGACAGGTGAGACAGAATTTAAAGTAGTAGAAGAAAATGAAGATATACAAGTAACGACAGTGGATTATTTCGATAAACCAGTGGCTATTTTTATGATTACACCAGACTTTGATTCTTCGAATCATGTGATTGCTTCTATTTTTGTAAGGCAGCTCTATTTTATATTAGCCAAAGGTGCATCCCTCGCTCGTGGAGGTAAATGTCACCGTGAGGTGGTTTTTTGTATGGATGAATTTGGTAATCTGCCAAGTATTGAAGGAATGGCGAATATTATTACGGTTTGTCTCGGTAGAAATATCCGCTTTAATCTTATCATTCAAGCATATTCACAATTAAAAAATAAATATGGAGAAGATGCAGATACCATTGATGGAAACTGTGGGAACACCATCTATATTCTAACAAACGATCAAGAAACAGCCGAAAAAGTGTCCAAAAAGCTGGGGAATCAAAC
>NZ_JAWRYN010000874.1:0-262 GCF_046534585.1 Peribacillus sp. SIMBA_075
GTTCCACTTGGATTTATCTTAATCCGTTTATTCGCAAAACCTTCGTATGAAGCAGGTGTATCAATTAGGTCAAGAAAACTTAGTTCTGCATCATCGGCAAGCGATCCACTAACAAGCTCAAATTGACCTTCTTTAAAAATATAAAGAGTTGGTTTATTTGATTGGGATTCATCGCTTAAAACAGCATAAATAGCTCCTTCTTGTCCATTTATAAGCTTTGCCTTACTTTCAACAACAAGGATTGCTTCTTTTCCAGCTATGT
>NZ_JAWRYN010000875.1:0-262 GCF_046534585.1 Peribacillus sp. SIMBA_075
TGCCTTCTTTCGGGAGCGAACTCGCCAAGCCATCCAATGCCTCAGGCGTCGCATCCATCGTATCGAAGCCCGAAGACCCGTGGATATGGACATCAATGAACCCTGGCAGCACTACCCAATTTTTCCCGCTTGCGTCAATCCGGACGTCGGCTTTTTGCGATAGGTTCTGCCCGATTTCTTTTATTTTGCCGCCTTGTACAAAAAGGTCGGCAACCCGGTTTTCCGTTCCTGCATTGGCGATGGTGACATTTGAAAGCAATAC
>NZ_JAWRYN010000876.1:0-262 GCF_046534585.1 Peribacillus sp. SIMBA_075
GTTTTGTATTTATCATGTTTATCATTAGTGCCGTCATCCTCTCCTTTGGCGCCATCTATACGATATCCTCCATAAATATTTATGAAAGGAATCGCGAGCTTGCAACACTTAAGGTGCTAGGCTATCAAAAAAGTAAAATAAACAGGCTGATCTTTTTTGAAAATATCATCCTGACGACATTTGCGGTCATTGTAGCTCTGCCCATAAGTGGCTATGTGTATTTGATTGTAGTAAGAGCACTGTCTAGCAGCCATCAACAAAT
>NZ_JAWRYN010000877.1:0-262 GCF_046534585.1 Peribacillus sp. SIMBA_075
TACTGATTCTAGCGGTGCTTCAAGAAGTTGTTCAATCGTTCTTACACCAACCGCACGGCCAGCAATAATACCTCGATCACCTAACTTCTCATTTAAAAGACCTACATCTAATGCACCGCACATAATATATCCTTTATCGCTCATTACAGCTAGCAAATTTGTCTTTGGAAGTTTGACGCTAACCGCAATAAACGTATAATTATCGATTATAATTGGCTCCACATTAACCATAGTTCACACTCCTCTCTTTCTTATCTGTATG
>NZ_JAWRYN010000878.1:0-262 GCF_046534585.1 Peribacillus sp. SIMBA_075
GTAGTTAGTTCACAACACCAAAAGGACTACTAACTACTGAAAAAAGGAATAACGATGAGGAACATCCAAAGTCGACAAATTATTAAAGAAGTTTTTATGGTTGTAATCGGGTCATTTATATTAGCAGCAGCGCTATATCACATTCACTTCCAAAACCACTTAACAGAAGGTCGATTTGTAGGAATTGCACTATTTATCCAAAATTTTTATGATATTTCACCATCTATTTCAACTGTAATTATGGATATCCCAATTATTTTAT
>NZ_JAWRYN010000879.1:0-262 GCF_046534585.1 Peribacillus sp. SIMBA_075
TATATAATCTTGAATCTTCAGTTGATCTTTTTCTTCCTGATACACAATATCTGCAAAGAGCTGCTTTTTGTTCAACATGCCAATGACATGGTCTTTATCCCCTGAAAATACTGGAAAGCGTGTATACTTTTCCTTTGTCATGATGGCCAGTATATCGTCTAATGGCATATCTTCTGGGATTGCGCAAATTTCTCTTCGGGGTATCATGATCTCTCTGGCAATTCGATTATCGAAATCGAAAATTTTGTTCATATAGTTATAT
>NZ_JAWRYN010000880.1:0-261 GCF_046534585.1 Peribacillus sp. SIMBA_075
GGCCGTCGGCGCCAGCCCGCGCCGGGCGAGCAGCACCACGCTGAGGACGGCCAGGCCGACGACGGCTGTCTCGGCGACCCACGCCCAGCGCCAGCGCTTCGCCTCCGCGACGGAGGGTGCCAGTGGCCCGGCCGCGAGCACCAGCGCGGCCGCGGGCAGGACGGCGCAGAGGAGGGCGAGCCAGACGGGCGACGCCAGCGGGACCGCTTGCGGCGTGAGCAGCACGGCGACCAGCAGCCCGAGAGCTGCGGCCGGCGCGGC
>NZ_JAWRYN010000881.1:0-261 GCF_046534585.1 Peribacillus sp. SIMBA_075
GATAGCGTGCGAGGTTAAGTTGAAGAGACGGAGCCGCAGCGAAAGCGAGTCTGAATAGGGCGCAAGTACGTTGTCGTAGACCCGAAACCGTGTGATCTAGCCATGTCCAGGGTGAAGGTAGGGTAACACCTACTGGAGGCCCGAACCCACGCACGTTGAAAAGTGCGGGGATGAGGTGTGGCTAGCGGTGAAATTCCAATCGAACTCGGAGATAGCTGGTTCTCCCCGAAATAGCTTTAGGGCTAGCCTCGGAATTTAGAG
>NZ_JAWRYN010000882.1:0-261 GCF_046534585.1 Peribacillus sp. SIMBA_075
CAGCTGAAATGACAGAAGAAGAGTCTAATGTAATTAAGCGAGATGCAATTATCGCATTCCAATCATTAGATGGTTCGGGCTTAACACGAGCTGATTTCTTCTTAACGAAAGATGGAGAAGTATATATTAACGAAGTGAATACGATGCCAGGGTTTACGCCGTTTAGTATGTTCCCTCTACTATGGCAACATACTGGATTACCGTATCCGGAATTAATTGAAGAGCTAATTCGTTTAGCGATTGAGCGTCACGAAGAAAAAC
>NZ_JAWRYN010000883.1:0-261 GCF_046534585.1 Peribacillus sp. SIMBA_075
TTCTTCTTGCGCTTCACATACGACGGCTAGAACATCTTCTGTCGCCGGATTGTAAGTTTCAAACGTCTTCCCACTAATAGAAGGAACAAATTCACCATTAATAAACATTTTAATTTCTTCATTTAAAAACGCTTTCACTTTTGGTCTCAGCTCAATGTTTGTCGTTAACATATATGCTCTCCTCCTGATTTAAACAGCTGCATGAGCTGCAATTTTTGAAATAATCGTTTGAAGTTTTTGATCTTCTTCTTCAGTTAATCC
>NZ_JAWRYN010000884.1:0-261 GCF_046534585.1 Peribacillus sp. SIMBA_075
AATTCACCTTTAGGGCCTTTTACTGTTACAGTATTGTCTTCTGCAACTGTAATAGTAACACCTGCAGGGATTTCAAGAATCTTTTTACCAATACGAGACATGTGGTCACACCTCCGTTCGTTTTAAATATATATTACCAAACGTATGCTACTACTTCTCCACCAGTTTGTAATTGACGAGCGTCTTTGTCTGTCATTACTCCCTTAGATGTAGAAACAAGAGCGATACCTAATCCGCTAAGTACACGTGGTACTTCATCAG
>NZ_JAWRYN010000885.1:0-261 GCF_046534585.1 Peribacillus sp. SIMBA_075
TTAAATTAATGCAAACTGAGTCTTTTTATATGGTCACAGTTTATTATACTGGAAACAACCAATAAAAGGGAGGAATTTTCAGATGAGTGAAAAAGGGACAGATCGAGTCAAACGAGGCATGGCAGAAATGCAAAAAGGCGGCGTCATTATGGACGTGGTCAATGCAGAACAGGCGAAAATCGCAGAAGCGGCAGGAGCGACGGCCGTGATGGCGCTCGAGCGCGTCCCATCCGACATCCGCAAAGAAGGCGGCGTTGCGCG
>NZ_JAWRYN010000886.1:0-261 GCF_046534585.1 Peribacillus sp. SIMBA_075
GGAATACTTAATGCGCCAATTTCGTCTAAATAAAGAGCTTGATTCTTCTTTTGAGTGAATGCTTTCTGTAAGGTCTCTTCATCCAATGTCGGGCAATAAATATGTGTCAGCGAAGCGTGAGGAACAGAAGTATTTGCCATTTCTTGGGCAAATAATGTTTTGCCTGTTCCGATTTCCCCCGTTATTAAGACAGGCTGCTTGTTTTGCGTGAATTGTTTTGCCAAATGAATGGCGTGCTTCATATCTTGGTGCTCTCCATAT
>NZ_JAWRYN010000887.1:0-261 GCF_046534585.1 Peribacillus sp. SIMBA_075
GTCACATCCTTGTTGATGGAAGCCGTGTAGATATCCCATCTTTCTCTGTAAAACCAGGTCAAACGATTGCTCTTCGTGAGAAATCTCAAAACCTAACAGTTGTGAAAGAATCAGTTGAAGTAAACAACTTCGTTCCTGAATACCTTTCTTTCGATGCTGAAAAGCTTGAAGGTACTTTCACTCGTCTTCCAGAGCGTTCTGAATTAGCGCCTGAAATCAGCGAACAACTAATCGTTGAGTTCTACTCTCGTTAATTTCATT
>NZ_JAWRYN010000888.1:0-261 GCF_046534585.1 Peribacillus sp. SIMBA_075
CTCCAATCAGATAGGCTATGACTGTTAATCCAAGCGCTGTTACTATGGCTGACAGCCATGTAGCGTTAGTAAAAGCTAAAAGGGAACCAACAACTATAACACCATTAATTATTACTTTGATTAAAAAACGATTGATTGTTATCACCTCACTTTATGTATTTACTTTGAGCAAAAACAAAATGTTTATACGGAAGTAACATTAGTTTAAATGTGAGGGTGAAGTGCCAAAGTATCTAGAAAATATAAAGTGGCGTTTGCACG
>NZ_JAWRYN010000889.1:0-261 GCF_046534585.1 Peribacillus sp. SIMBA_075
GTTTGTCACTAAGCCAGCCGCCAAAACCATTTCCGCCAATAGACGCAAGCCCGAAGACCAAATAACAAATACTAATCCAAACCGGGGTCATATGCAGAACTTCCATTAGAAATGGGGTGAAATAAGAATAAAGCATATAATGGCCCGCAAGCATAAACAAGCTAATCAAGTGTGCACTAAAAATTTTCGGATGCCCTAAAGAACGAATCTGCTCTCTAAGAGGAGTGACTTTTTCAACTGGCATTTTTTCCAATAGAAAAT
>NZ_JAWRYN010000890.1:0-261 GCF_046534585.1 Peribacillus sp. SIMBA_075
CGCGCCGCGATCGCTGGGCGCCAAGGCCGTCAACTGGTCCTGCAGGTCGCCCACGTCATCTACGAGCTGCGCCTGCGCGGCATATAACTCCGTGAAGTTGTCATCGCACTTTCGAAATGCCGCGTAGCGGGTGTCCCCACCGATGCCGGTCGGAAGCGTGCCGAAATTGATGTGTTGCTGTGCCATGGAATTCTCAGGGCTGGAAGGTTTGCTTGAAGGCGACGGACAGGCGCTGCCAGCCATCGCCCAGATCGGTGCGCT
>NZ_JAWRYN010000124.1:0-480 GCF_046534585.1 Peribacillus sp. SIMBA_075
GGTTCAAACTCGAACCTAGTGATGAGCTCATCTCAGCATTAAGAAAAACAGTTGGGTCAAATGCGATGGATTTCGAAAAGATGGATGGTGGCTATAAAATGGATGGTGAGATTGTCAGCAACGGGACGGCAGAATATTCCATCTTTTATGAATTAGGAACTGAAGAGGATTTAGGCTCTTATCAACAAATTCCTCTTTTGCCCCCCAAAGAAAAAATGGTTGAACTACAAAACAAAAAGTTTGACGCCATATTGATTCTTACGGTTGGCGAAGAAGAATTCGCTCTTTTTGACCTACGGACATATGCCAAGGGATTGCCACAGGAAGTCCAGCAGAAAATGGAACAGGAACTGGGAATCCAAATGGTCGTTCCTGTGTTGGATTATTATCAGGTTAAATTTGCTGAGGTTATGTATCCTCCCATCGTGAATAATGAAGTGATAGGAGATCGGCGGGTCGCAACGGTCGTCTATACAGATC
>NZ_JAWRYN010000891.1:0-261 GCF_046534585.1 Peribacillus sp. SIMBA_075
CTGGAGCTTCCACTTGCAAGTGTACTTTTTAGCAGAACGATTTAAAGAACAAAAAAGAATTTTTGAATACGGTGGCGGTTTTGTTCAAGATCGCTCTATATATGAAGACACTGGAATTTTTGCAAAGATGCATCATGAAAAAGGTACAATGACGGAAACTGATTATGAAACATACAAAGGTTTATTTGACGCTATGGTCATGACTCCTTACTTCCCTCATCCTGATTTATTAATTTACTTAGAAGGTTCTTTCGATGATAT
>NZ_JAWRYN010000892.1:0-261 GCF_046534585.1 Peribacillus sp. SIMBA_075
GTTGCTGCGCTACACCGGCGGCGAAGTGCGCATGGCCCTGTTCGACCCGGCTGGCTGGTGCGCGCACTATCGCCAGGATCGGGTCGACTGCGACCGGCTCAAGCCCATCTACGAGCAGTACCTCGCCCGCCAGCGGCAGATGGCCGCGGTGCTCGAGGCCCATGGCGTGCCGGTGCTGTACGTGCACGTGGAACCGGGCCAGGACGCACGCGCCGCGCTGGAGGCATGAGCCGCTTCACTCCCCGCCACGCTGGCGGGGAC
>NZ_JAWRYN010000893.1:0-261 GCF_046534585.1 Peribacillus sp. SIMBA_075
TTCGCATTGATCGCCTGTTCGGCCGAAGCATCCGTGATCACGGCGAGCCTCCCCTGTAACGGCAACTCCGGCACCGTCGGGCGCGTGTTTAGCCGGCCTACTCCGGCGCCCGTGGATGGAAGTGGAACCTTCGCGCTCGTGGCCGGCTGCGGAGCGAGTGGCAGCGGAGCGTTGGCTGCCACCGCGTATGGTGGGACTTCACTGGTGACCGGGAACGGTGGCTCGGCGTTCGGGTGGATGAGTACGGCTTCCCAATGGGCG
>NZ_JAWRYN010000894.1:0-261 GCF_046534585.1 Peribacillus sp. SIMBA_075
GTGCCGGTGGTCTTCGTCGAGCACAACACTCCCAAGGAGGGCGTGCCGAACTCGCGCCATCCGCTGGCCGACCGCGACGACGTGCTGATCGCCCATGTGACGCACTTCAATGCGCTCTACTGGGACACCGGATCCACCCGCACGGCGGTCATCGAGCACGGCGTCGTCGACTACGGCAGCTTCTTCACGGGCGAGCTGCCGCGCGCCGCGGCGGTGATCAACGAGCCGGTGCGGCGCTGGCGCGTGACAGGCTCCGACCTG
>NZ_JAWRYN010000895.1:0-261 GCF_046534585.1 Peribacillus sp. SIMBA_075
CTATTAGATAAAAGTAGCAACGATAGTTACTTCGTTGAGTGGTTTAAAGCAATTGGTTTTTCATCACTACATCAATTAAATATTGAAAGAGTGTCACAAGAAGAGAGATTTGTTAGCTTTATTGAGTTCGATAAATTCGTTATTGAAAATGAACATGAGTGGGAGCAAGAACACAAAGAGATGAGAGGTACATTAATTTCAGTTATTAAGGAGATGCCAGAAACAATGAGGATGTTATTTTAATGGATAGAAAAGTTTTAG
>NZ_JAWRYN010000896.1:0-261 GCF_046534585.1 Peribacillus sp. SIMBA_075
CTCTTTTGAAGTCGTGCTTACAGGCTTATTTGGTGAAGGAAACAGTTGGGCTTTAGTTTTTACGATTGTGCTCGTTGCCTTACTTCTCTACGGTATACGAAAATCATTTAACAGTTCGGATTGAAAAATAGAAGTGTAAATAAAGCCCTAAAGACATCGTCCGTAATGAAGCCGCTAATGATTTAGCCTCTCCATTACGGGCGTTTTTGTGTTTAACAAAAAGGGAAAGAGAAAATTTGTGTTTTTCACTGCTAAAGTTAG
>NZ_JAWRYN010000897.1:0-261 GCF_046534585.1 Peribacillus sp. SIMBA_075
CTTCATGTTAACACAAGTACAAAAAGGAAAGTTTTGGATTTTTTGTGAATAGAAAACTGGCTTGCCATTCCTTTTCGCAGTGCGGTGGCTACACTTATACTGGATAACAAAAAAGGCTGCCGAGATTATCTCGACAACCCACTTTTTGCCCAAGGGACAAGCCGTTAGCTACTGTTGCTCTGATTTTTGTTCCTCTTGATTCGTGTCGTTCTCCTGTAATTGCCCTGTCACATATTGTTGCAGCTGTGACGTATTTACAGT
>NZ_JAWRYN010000014.1:0-107502 GCF_046534585.1 Peribacillus sp. SIMBA_075
CCAATCAACGGCCAAATTGTACAACTCATAAAAAATAGACAAACTCGATTTTCATCGAGTTTGTCTACAGTCTGAAAACGCTAAAAGCGTTTGTAATTCTTTTCAAGTGGCTCTAGATAGTGAAAATTTGTTTCTAGAACTTTGCATATAATGGTGGGGAGAAGAGTTCTTTAGATCACCTCGGCAGTTGAAATTGGAAAACCTTTCCGTTAACATGGAATAGAATCATATATTAGGAGGTTGTACATTGGCTTTACAAATCAAAGAAGTTACGAAAAAATTCGGGGATTTCACAGCTGTCAATCAGCTTGATTTAACGATCCCCGAGAAAGAAATGTTCGGTTTTTTAGGTGGGAACGGGGCGGGGAAAACGACAACGTTCCGGATGATACTCGGCCTGCTTGACCCCACTGAAGGCGAAGTGATCTGGGATGGTAAGAAAATCGATTATACGACCAGCTCATTGATTGGCTATCTTCCAGAGGAACGCGGGCTATATCCTAAACTGAAGGTACGCGATCAAATTGTGTATTTGGCTAGATTAAGAGGGATGAACAAACGAGATGCTTTGAAAGAGTTGGAGTATTGGCTAGACCGCTTTATGGTGCCCGAGTACATCGATAAGCGGGTAGAAGAGCTTTCAAAGGGGAATCAGCAAAAAATCCAGCTGATCGCCTCCATGATTCATAAACCTGAATTACTTATCCTTGACGAACCATTCAGCGGGCTGGATCCGGTTAATGTGGAAATACTGAAGAAAGCGGTCATCGACTTAAGGGACAGCGGCACGACGATCGTTTTCTCGAGCCATCGCATGGAGCATGTTGAGGAGATGTGTGAGCATCTTTGCATCATGCATAAAGGTTCCCCGGTTGTGGCTGGAAAATTAAAAGAAATTAAGCGTTCTTTTGGTAAAAAGAATGTTTCAATAAAAGCCGATTTTGATTTATCTTTCCTGGATACTTATTCAGGTGTAACAAAAATTAAGAACACGATGGAGGGGAAAATCCTTCAAGTCACTGGTGAAGATGTAGCTGAGAACATGATTCGTGATCTCGTTCCAAGAGGTTTCGTTCGAAAATTTGAATTGGAAGAACCTTCGCTTACGGATATTTTCATTGAAAAAGTAGGTGCCGTCTATGAATAAATTTTGGATTGTCCTTTCCCATACATATCTATCAAAATTAAAAACGAAATCCTTTATCATTTCTACAATCATTATGATGGCCTTGATTCTTGTCCTTACGAATATTTCGAAACTTATAGATTCATTCGATAGTGATGATCAGGAAAAGGTTGCTGTCATCGATCAGACTGAAGATGGCATATTTGATTCTTATAAAAATGCGGTAGCAGGTGTGAACGAGGGCATTTCGGTAATATCCGCCCAGGATGAAAAAGCAGCGGAGGAAATGGTCAGCAAAGAAGAAATCGTTGGGTATCTGTTGATCAAAAAGGATGAGACCCTCGGCTTCAAGGGAACGTATAAAGCGAATCAAATTTCAGATTCAATGGTAAGTAATGATTTGCTTCTAGCGCTTACCCAATTGAAGGGCCAAATAACAGCGAAGGAATTGAAATTGACAGAGCAGCAAATCGCACAATTGAATACGCCGCCAGCATATGAAACGATTGCGCTTCAGAAAAATGCAAAAACAGAAGAAGACCTCAATCAAGCTCGCGGTCTTGTGTATGTGCTCTTATTCGTCATTTACTTCGGTGTGTTGATGTATGCAACGATGATTGCAATGGAAGTAGCTACTGAAAAGACTTCACGGGTCATGGAAATCCTGATTTCAAGTGTCCCGCCAGTCACGCAGATGTTCGCAAAAATAATGGGGGTAGCTTTGCTTAGTCTTACTCAAATGCTTTTATTTTTTGGCGTGGGTTATTTCTCGATTAAACAAAACTTGACAGGTATGGATGAAGGATTCTTCTCGTTTTTTGGATTCGGCAACATCAATATCTCAACGATCATTTATGCAATCATCTTCGCTTTGCTTGGTTATCTTCTTTATGCGACTCTTGCTGCATGTCTGGGGTCCGTTGTCAGCAAAATTGAAGATGTCCAGCAAATGATTTCACCGATGACCATGTTAGTTGTCATTGCCTTCATGATTGCGATGTTTGGACTAGGGAATCCGTCAGCCAATTATATTACGATTACATCATTCATTCCATTCTTCACGCCTATGATCATGTTCCTGCGCGTAGGCATGCTTGATGTTCCATTCTGGGAAATCGCCATCAGCATTTCAGTGTTGATCCTAACCATTGTTTTACTTGGTATAATCGGATCAAAAATCTATCGTGGTGGAGTCTTGATGTACGGAAGCTCAAAATCACTGAAAAGCATTAAAAATGCCCTGCAATTATCAAAGAAAAATTAACATGAAACCTGGATCCTTCATTTCCTGTTGGAGGTTTCCAGGTTCGCCGTCATTACGCGTGTGTGCCGCAGTAGTTTCTATAGCAGTTTACACAGTTAATAAAAAAAATTGGGGATTTATGAAAAAGGTGCAAAAAGGAACATAGATATAAGGGAACACACGTAAAATGAATTCCATTTATGGAACCATGATCAGGAGTGAATTATCTTGAGCAATTTTGTAACTTTGACGATAGCTTCAGAAGCGTTTCTCTTGCTATCCTTCATCATCATGTTTTTATCGGCCAGGAATGGGAAAAAGAATGCTCTCTTGGTTATCCTGTTCATCATTGGAGGTGCGCCGCTTCTATATCTAGCCATTGATCATGCGACCAGCGATTACTTGGACGCGAATATCGGATTGGGCCTTGCTTTTATGTTCACCTGGATATATAGCGTAATAGCTTTTATCATTGGCATCATTCTTTTAGTGAAAAAGAAAAGGAATAATGATAATAATATTTCAAAAGAACAGTAATCATCACATTGGAATCATAAATTAAATGAAAATAAAAACGCTGAGGATACATGAGTAGCCTCTAGCGCAGTTTGTAGACAAAAGGGGTTCGGAATGTTTTAATTCCGGACCCCTTTTGAAATCCCCTTTTTAATTTTTCTCAAGATTAAGAGATGGGGCCTCTACGAGCCCACTATATTAAGCCATTCTTGGGCGCCCTATCTCTGAATACATATCTTTCACCAAGTCATATATGAATGAGAAGTCAGTGGCGGCCTCCATTTTTCGAACAAAATGGTTCGCTGGCACCAGTTGATCCAAAGTAATCATTTCAAGTTGATCTCGCTGAAAAGAATGATGTTTCGAAAGCTTCGTCATCACCTCAAGTTTTTATACTCCTATTTTAAAACAAGGCTGTTTTCACATACTTTGTTGCTATTTACCAGGTTGTGAGTTGTGGTTGATTTCCCCTCCAGATGCTCGCTTTCCGCGGGGCGGGCGGTGAGCCTCCTCGGTGTAAACGCCTGTGGGGTCTCACCTGTCCCGCTGCTCCCGCAGGAGTCTCGCACTTCCGCTCCAATCAACCTTAAATAGTTTCGTTTTAAAAACAACAATCTTTACGAAAAGAGCCTAAAACAAAAAAGACTTTAGGCAAAAGCGGTTCTATCTAATTGTTAAAACAAAGTTGATTGGAGCGAGTGTCGAGACTCCTGCTTAGAAAATGGCGTCTAGGGGAGAACCCCCGACCGCCCGCGGAAAGCGAGTGCCCAACGTTCCAATCAACGTTCGAATTTTTACAACCTTCAGCGTTTAGTTTGGGCTAATGTATTAATAAAACATCCTCACTACTCGCATTTCTTAGGCAAAGAGGACCTTGGCTGGTAACTCCCAAAATATGAGTTTCCTAACTAAAGAATAGAAAATGGTAAAAAACGAATAGTAAATAAATAAAGAACGTAAATCTCATTCTTTACATAGGGTAGGAGGGTATGGTATATTAATTTCTAGGAGGGATGGAAAATGGATGAAATAATGAATGGGCATGATTCGATGAACGAAGATGAATGCTGTACGACCTCTTCCCACGGCCGAAAGAGTCATCACTCGGATTCAGTAAAAAAGAATTTAACGACCCGGTTAAATCGCATCGAAGGTCAAATTCGCGGTATAAAGGGTCTTATTGAAAAAGATACGTACTGTGACGATGTGATTACCCAAATAGCTGCTACTCAAAGTGCGATGAATAGTGTGGCCAAGATTTTATTGGAAGGCCATCTTAGGAATTGTGTGGTTGAACGGCTGAATGATGGGGATACGGCGGTTATAGATGAAGTGCTTGTAACGATACAAAAATTAATGAAGAAGTAAAGGAGAAGTGGTTTTAAATGGAAAATGTAACATTGAATGTCAGTGGAATGTCTTGTGGTCATTGTGTGAATGCTGTTGAAGGTAATGTAGGAAAACTTGCAGGTGTTGAAAGCGTAAAAGTGCATTTGGAAGCAGGCAAAGTAGATGTAGCTTTTGATAAAGAAAGAGTATCACTTGAAAAAATAAAAGAAACAATCGATGATCAAGGCTACGATGTCGAGTAGACGAAAAAAGTGCTTCTAAGGCACTTCTTTTTTACAAAAAAATATACCCCATAGCGGTATGGGAAGGCGTGATGATGTGAGCAGCCATATAAAAGAAACAAGTATGCAGATATCAGGCATGACTTGCGCTGCCTGTGCAACCAGGATTGAAAAAGGGTTAAACAGAATGGAAGGCGTGGAAGAAGCCACCGTTAATTTGGCTCTTGAGAAATCAGTCATAAAGTATGATTCAGAAAAATTAAGCAACAAGGACTTTGAAAAGAAAATTCAAGATCTTGGCTATGGTGTAGTGAAAGAGAAAAAGGAATTTATGATTACTGGCATGACCTGTGCAGCCTGTGCTACCCGAATTGAAAAAGGGTTAAATAAGTTGGATGGAGTGAGCCTGGCTAATGTGAATCTGGCGCTTGAAAATGCGACCGTCGAATATGATCCTTCGGAAGCGTCCCCAGTTGATATCATTCAACGAGTGGAGAAGTTGGGGTATGGGGCGATCATCAAGGAAGATAATATGGATTCAGTGGATTTCCGTCAGAAAGAAATTCAAAAACAAAAGAATAAATTCACCTTTTCCGTCATTTTATCTTTTCCATTGTTATGGGCAATGGTTAGCCATTTTAGTTTTACTTCGTTTATCTATATGCCTGATTTCCTCATGAATCCTTGGGTGCAAATGGCATTTGCCACCCCCGTGCAATTCATCATTGGAAAGCAGTTTTATGTTGGTGCTTATAAAGCCTTGAAAAATAAAAGCGCCAATATGGATGTATTGGTCGCAATGGGAACATCCGCTGCCTATTTTTACAGTGTCTATCAGGCGATCATTTCGATTGGATTCCATCACAATACGGCACAACTTTATTTCGAAACAAGTTCGATTCTTATCACCCTCATTCTTTTAGGGAAGCTTTTTGAAGCAAAAGCAAAAGGACGTTCTTCCGAGGCCATCAAAAAATTGATGGGGCTTCAGGCCAAAACGGCATTGGTGTTAAGGAATGGTGAAGAGCGTGACATACCACTTGAAGAGGTCATTGTAGGGGATACGGTTTTGGTGAAGCCGGGTGAAAAGATCCCTGTCGATGGAGTAGTGGTTGAAGGGAACTCGGCAGTCGATGAATCCATGTTAACGGGTGAGAGCATTCCGGTAGATAAAACAATCGGGGATACTGTGATAGGTTCAACATTGAATAAGAATGGTTTTCTCCAAATGAATGCGACGAAGATCGGAAAGGATACAGCTCTTTCTCAAATCATTAAAGTCGTCGAAGATGCTCAAGGGTCCAAAGCTCCGATTCAAAGGCTTGCTGACCAAATTTCCGGTGTCTTCGTTCCTATCGTTGTCGGAATCGCCCTTTTAACTTTTCTTGTTTGGATTATAGGGGTCAGCCCTGGAGAATTCCTACCTGCTTTTGAAGCGATGATTGCAGTGCTAGTCATAGCTTGTCCCTGTGCTTTAGGTCTGGCCACCCCCACATCCATCATGGCAGGATCAGGGCGGGCTGCAGAATTCGGTATTTTATTTAAAGGCGGGGAGCATTTGGAAACCACTCACCATATTGATACGGTCATTTTGGATAAAACGGGAACGGTAACGAATGGTACCCCTGTGTTAACCGATGTCATCATCGAGAATGGAATGGAAGAAGATCAGTTTTTATCTCTTATTGGTGCAGTTGAAAAACAATCCGAACACCCTCTTGCCCAATCCATCGTTCAAGGAATTCAAGCAAGACAGGTATCACTTGCAGAGGTTGGGGAATTCGAAGCGATACCTGGTTATGGGGTGAGAGCTGTAGTGGATCAAAAAGAGCTATTCGTCGGGACGCGAAAATTGATGAAGCAAAATAACGTGGATATAACAAATGCGCTAACAGCGATGGAAGAACTTGAAGTGCAAGGGAAAACCGCGATGCTCGCTAGCATTGAAGGTGAATATGCAGGCCTCATTGCTGTTGCGGATACGATAAAAGATACCTCGGTAACGGCTATAAAAAGGTTAAAAGCAATGAATATCCAGGTCATCATGATAACAGGGGATAATCAAAGGACAGCAAATGCCATCGGCAATCAAGTGGGCATTGACCAAGTGATTGCAGAAGTACTTCCTGAAGGGAAAGCAGAGGAAGTTGAAAAACTGCAGGCCGCCGGTAAAAAAGTGGCAATGGTCGGGGATGGGATAAATGATGCACCAGCACTTGCACTTGCTGATATAGGAATGGCTATCGGAACCGGGACGGACGTAGCCATGGAAGCTGCCGATATCACTTTGATCCGAGGTGATTTGAACAGTATCGCAGATGCAATCCTCATGAGCAGGAAAACGATGCGAAATATCAAACAAAACCTATTCTGGGCATTTGCTTATAACGTAATCGGAATACCAATTGCCGCAATCGGACTGCTTGCCCCGTGGTTAGCGGGTGCTGCCATGGCTTTCAGTTCTGTATCAGTCGTTTTAAATGCACTGCGCCTTCAACGGGTAAAGCTATAAAAAATCATATAACCATAAAAAGAAGGCATTGGTAATTATCAATGCCTTTTTCTATCTTAATGACTAATATGATTTGAGAGTTGGATTTGCCATTACATATAAAAAGCCGATAAATCCTAGGCAAGGGGACAATCGGCATTCATCTGGAAAATGAACTTTAGTTATTTACAGCGACTCCTGCCTGATGTTCCTTTATTATCGAGGTTGCCATGCCAAGCTTATTTTAAACAGTAAAATACAAAATCTGTAGGTACGCCACGCTCGCCGTGTTGATGGAGCATCGCTGACACATTACCCCGATGATAGGTTCCATGGTTCACTACATGATGGATGAGGTCGGCAAGTACAAACTCACAAGCCCCCATTTTGGGGTGTTCGGTTACAATGGTCCGTTCCAGATCAGGCTGCGTAGCAAGAAAATCATAATAATCCTTTGCAAGTGCATCATAGCACGATTCTAGTTCATTTATTGAAACTCCAACCACTTCTTCCCGCCGCCGTTCAACTTTCTTAAAAGTATCTTGAATGGTGCTTCCTTTCATTATCTCCAACCATGTGATATCTGTTGCGTAAAGGTGAACCAGGACGTCCTTAATGGATGGAAAGACACTTTTTATCGTGTCGACATAGACTCCGTCAGGTAATTGTTTTAAGTTATGGAAAACTTGCTGATTAGCCCAAACATGGTAATCATACATTTTCGTGGCACGGTTCTTTTCCATTTTTCTCACTCCTTCTATTGTTACTTAACCCATTTCGACAATAATTAAAGAATACCTTTATCAAATCCTGCTAAAAATCTTGATATTAAAGAGGGGAATTTTCCTGAAAAAGTAAAAGGAATGCTGAGTGTTCCTATGCCAAACATTCCTCATAGTTCCCATTTCTAATCCTTCGGTTTTATTCTAAATATGCTCAATGATTAATCCAGTAACTTTCTATTGATAAACACGTATATAATTGTTAAAAAGACAAATATGGCTAGGGTAAGAATTTTACCTTCATAATGATAGTCGATCATGCTGTTTATAATCATTAATAAGCCTAATGGAAGAAAAAAGCCGCTGCCTGTCACTATCCCCAATAAGGATTTATTTTTAATCATTTTTTCATTAAATCCAGCTAACAGCCATGTTTGCTTTTTGATTCCCACTAAATAGGAAATTAATAAAAAAGCTATACCAATGATCAATAAACCATAGTCCATCTCAATACCTCCAATAAGATTTATTCCTATTAATTTATTACGATCTATAATTACAAAAGTTTCCTTTTATTCAAAAAAAAATCAATCTCCATCAGAATGACGTAATTCTTGTCTTGAGCGGGGGAAATTAGAAAAAAAACGCACTAAAAAGCGGTAGGTGTTTTCTCTAGTTAGATAGCCATTGTTATAGCTTTATTTTTTCAAAATATACTATTATTAGAAGTGTAGGCCAAGGCATCAGTCTTTCCTATTTTTTATGATAGAAAAAAAGTCAGAATCAAAAGAAGATGAATCCTGGGCACTTTGTGGGTTAAGCGTTTAACGCTAAAACTTTTTTCTAAGCTAATCAAGTCAGTATGCGATGGCTGACCATCCCGGGGAAAAAAATGCCCATGTAGACAACTGTTCCTTTTGCTACTATATGTCCCGAAAATTGGATATGGAGGGAACTCCATGCCCAGCTTAATTTAGATGAACTATATTAAGACAAACCTAGGCTTTTGACCACGTTGACATTTTATAGAAAACATATCCAAATAGTGATTATCAAAATTCATAAATGCATACAAATAGTTCAAGTTCTCAATTAATTAAAAAAGAGTTTCCACAAAGTTTGAAAAAAGAAGAAGTTTTCTCTCACTCGCGACTGGTGGTTATTCTGTTAGTTTAAATAAATGACTTACCCTAAAAAAGGAAGATTTTGAGGCGTTTGTTCAATAATATAAACATTATTTTGATTCAATTAAATTTTTTAGAAGGTATCTGATAATTTGTCCCATGCAAATGCCTCATTATATACATACCATGATAAAAGATGCTATCCTACTATTGCCATTACGGCTGATCCATCAATATTGTGTTGGCCATTGTTAAGGGGGGCTATCCACTATTGATATTTTTGCAGTAGAGACAGAGTAAATGATTAAGGGTTTCTCAAGTGGGAGATGTCACAGACATGATGAAATAATAAAGGTGATAGGCAACCAATTTGTCAATCAGGGATGAACTGCATAAACAGAGATTAGAAGTATCATTAACCATGCGAACGACTTGAAAATCTGGAAGTTCAAAGAACGTGACTATACAGAAGTTGTGTTACAGATTGAAAAACAAAATCTTTTAAACTCATGAGTGTCTTGATACTGTTTCCGAATTAATTTGTTAGAGAAAATAGAACCGTCATTGATTCCAATCATGGATGGCAAGCGGGGTAGTTTATCCTAAAACTGGCTTGGGCTGATTTTCAGGATTCAAGCGTGTGAAAAATTCTTTCTATTAGAAATTATCGTTAATAATAATAACTCTTATCGAGAGGTGGGAAAAAATGAAAGCAGATGCCGTTTTTGAAGGTGGGGGGGTCAGGGGAATTGCTTTTATTGGAGCGATTCAAGCAATGGAAGAGGAAAAAGTAGAATGGGAAAGACTTGCTGGGACATCAGCAGGAGCAGTAATAGCTGCTCTTTTGGCTAGTGGCTATAAAAGCCATGAAATTAAAGAACGGTATAGTGAAATCAATTACTCAAAGCTTCGGGGCAGGACAATTCTGAATCGAATTCCCATTTGTGGATTCTTTTTGGAACTTATGGTTCATCTGGGGATTTACAAAAACGATTATTTGGAAACATGGGTGGATTCTCTTCTTTCAGAAAAAGGGATTAAGACATTCGCGGATCTTCCAGATGGAAAGTTGAAGATAATTGCTTCTGATGTTTCGAATGGCCAGATGCTTATTTTGCCAGATGATTTGGATCGCTATGGGATGACTCCTGCTGATTTAAAAGTTTCAACTGCCGTAATGATGAGTGCCTCCTTACCATTTTTCTTCCGTCCGGTTATTTGGAAATCAAAAGACCGGAAAAAATCCTACATTTTAGATGGTGGTTTACTTAGTAACTTCCCAATATGGATTTTTGATACAGACAATCCTCGCTTTCCAACGTTCGGATTCCATTTTGTTAAAGATGAAGTTAACATAGATGCAGTTATACCAACGCCAATCCACCTTTTCAAAAATATATTTAAAACGATGCTTCAAGCCCATGATTTACGTTATATGAACAAAGAAACGATTGAACGCACGATTCAAATTCCTACTGGCGGCATCAACGCTACGGATTTTGAACTGAATGAGGATGAAATCGACTTTCTCTATAAATCAGGCTATACTTCTGCAAAAGAATTTTTGTCGAAGTGGGATTTTGAACAATATAAGGTCAAACGCTTGCAAAGAGTCAAAAAAGAGTAGGAGAAACAGGGGGAAAGAGGGGACAAGGAGCTGTTACAACGGCTCTTTTTCTTATTGAATGAACGAACCAATCATTTAATTCAAAAGCAATAAGTGGAATTACAATCATAAAAAATTAAGATAATATATTATTTTGATATTGCTTAACAAATATTATAAAAGCATTTAAATGTATGAGGAAATGAGACTTTTAAAAATTATTAGATGACATAATAAATAGTATCTTTTACGACGTCTATGTGAACCAATCAAAGAATTGACCGAACATAAAAAACTACTTCTTTCGAAAAAATTCTTGACTGAGACATATTCCAAGTCTTGAATGAAGTCATAAAATTCCACAGCTTCTAAAAGAGGTAACGATAATTTGGATAATGATTCTTCAGACCCTTTTTTTTATATATATTTATAAAAATAAAATAAATCTAGTTATATTTTCATACTAATGTTAATGTAAAGTGGTAGATAATACCTAAACATGGAAAGGAGAGGATTTTATAAACAGATATAGAAATCGGAATTGTTCCCGCCTCAGCCTTCAGCCTCTACTTAGATCACTCCATAAACAGCATCTTCTATGAGAGAATTTATTTCTTAAATGTAGGAAAAATGTTAAGAAAAAATCTACTAGAAGGGGAATAGAATATTATGAAAAATATATTTGCCTTTTCATTCTGAGATTGAAAATCTATATAATGAAGTTATGAGTATTAATACACTTAACTCAGGGGGTATAACTGCATATGGACCTATATCAGGTGGATCAACAATAACTGAAATAGCTCCTATTTATAGAACCTACAAAAATACCGGTATAAATGAAGCCAAAAATCTAATTTAAACTGACAGATAGTGTATTCGCTAATTGGCTTTTTGTAAAGTTAAATAGCTGGTCCAAAATTAGTCCAACTTACGTGGGTTCTTGGGTATCAAGTTCATATAGCACTGCAGAAAAGAAAAGAAATTATCATGCGACAGTGGTTCATTATGGCAAAAGTAATTACACATCACCTAATCAGTTCAATATTTCCAATGCAATTACTGGTTTGGGAAATAATAAATCGAGGAAATGGGGAATAAGATGAATTTGAAAATATTATTGAGAATAGGTATCTTTTTATTATTTTCTTTTCTTATGATTTTTGATTATTTCCCTCATCTCGTTCTCAAAGACATTCCTAAAACTGCACTGACAATTGGAATGATCTCATTAGCGGTTGTCTATATTGTCATTAATCGAAAGACTGAAAAAGATTGTGAAAATGCATTAATTGGAGAAGCAGTATTTATTTTTTATATGTTAGTGCTAATAGGCTTATTAACGGTAATGGGCGGAAAATCTCCTGTAGGAATCTCTTTGAATAATCCTATGTTATGGTTTGTTTTATTATTGACAATCGTTGATATGACCGTAAGATATAGGAAAATGAATGCTTAGAAAACGCTAAACTTATGAAATTGGGGAAATTCCGGACGAAAAAACAGCCAGTTGGCTGCCTATTTACTTCATATTATCTCAGACTAAAGCTTTAGGCACATAACATGTACTTTATTATTTTCTTATAACGAACGAAGGAGCCTTTATAGCTTCTTCGTTTGGTTGATTAAGAGTTCCCTTATTTCATAATAAATTGAATCGTATAATCTTTTCCATTGATACTCTTCAGCAAGAATTTAATTAATTCTGCGTACCTTTCCTCAAGCCAATCTCGAGCGAATACATTAGGTGCAACTAATGTCATTTGGTCACTTTCAATAGAAGAAAAGTACACATCTTTCATCCAAGTCTCATAGCTCGGTTTAGAGATCTTTTTCTGCATTTGTAATTTAACAAGGGAGAATATATCCTTATCGTCCAACAATTCATTATGTATTGACACATCTTTTAAAGGAGGTACAGCCTCTTGATCCGGGTTTAAATGATCTATTATTTGAGTGACACGATTTAATTCATGTCTTAGTGAAAGTTTTAGCTTTAGTAACTCCTGCATTAAAAAATCTTTAGATTAATCATTACTATCCATTGTACGTCCCCTTGATGTCTGGTTATCTTTCTATTATAACTTTTTTATGTTCTAGTCCCATGGCGAATTCTACACGAAATAAGGTAGAAAACTATACTAGGAAGCAATAGGTAAAAGTCCAAGAAAAATCCATGAAGTATTAGTTCATGGATCTTTTTAGACATATTCTAAATCATTTGGTTCTTTTTCATTTGTAAGTAAATTCAACAGTTCATCTAGTTCCTGGCTTTTATGTAATGTTTTTGGGGCAGTAAATCCATAAATCAATCCGGTGTTTATTAGTTCTTTCCTCAATATCTCAATTTTTTCAAATAATGCTTCCATACTCTCCAATGCAGAATCCTCAAGTGCTTTCTTTTTTTGTCATGAAACTATTATTACATAAATTAGGATGTTTTTAAACCAAAGGTGAATATTGACTTATAAGATTATTACTGAAGCATTTTTAGTCCGATTTTAGAAAACTATGATGATTTCTAAACCTTCCTTTGAATCAAGGTTTCCTTACTGCGGTGGGATCCAACCACGTGATGGCGATCTTTCTTTTATTCCATTATTTCGCTGGCTTCTTTAGGCTTTTATAGTTTTAAAGGTTTATTGTAAAAATAGCCCATAGCAGTTATTTGTAACGATTAAATAAATGATTCATTAAGAAAAATAGGTTGAAAGAATGGTGTTGTAGGTAAAAGTTTGTAGGTCTATGTAAATGTATGAGTGAATCAGATCTGTTTTATTGATTTTAGAGACCCATAAGTCCTGCACGGAAATCCCTAATTGGAAATTTGTTGATTTACACTTATTCATACACCTTTAAAAGGGCCATACTATACTTGAAACAGATTCAAATAATAGGAGGGAAAGATCAATGAATAATGAAAGAGCAATGGATGATTTAATTAAGAATTGGAGCGAATTAGGTAAGAATATGGACCGCCGAAACTTTATCCAGGGAGCAAGTAAACTTGCCGGACTTTCATTAGGTCTTGCCCTTGCTCAATCAATGGGCGGGATTGAAGTGAATGCTGCCCCGAAATTCAGTGATTTTCCATTTAATCTTGGTGTAGCTTCCGGTGATCCGCTCTCGGATAGTGTTGTTTTATGGACAAGGCTGGCACCTGATCCGTTAAATGGAGGAGGTATGCCACAAGAAGCCATATCCGTTAAATGGGAAGTGGCAAAGGATGAAAATTTCAGACAGATTGTACAACAAGGCAAGGAAATAGCCAGGCCGGAACTTGGCCATTCCGTTCATGTGGAAGTAAGCGGGTTAAAACCGGATATGGTCTATTTTTACCGTTTTAAAAGTGGAGGGGAAGTAAGTCAGACTGGGAAAACGAAAACACTTCCGCCAATCGGTTCAAGTGTTTCAAGCCTGTCATTCGCTTTTGTTTCATGCCAGCAATTTGAGCATGGTTATTATACGGCATATAAACATTTGGCAAAAGAAGATTTGGATCTTGTCTTTCACCTTGGCGATTACATATATGAGTACGGGCCAAATGAATATGTTGCTTCTACAGGTAATGTCCGTGTACATAACAGTCCGGAAATCATTACTCTTGAGGATTATCGAAATAGATACGCACAATACCGCTCTGATACTCATTTAAAAGCGGCACACGCTGCTTTCCCATGGGTCGTGACTTGGGATGATCATGAAGTTGAAAACAATTATGCAAATGTCATTCCGGAAAAAGGACAATCGGTTGAAGCATTCATCAAGAGAAGGGCAGCCGCTTATCAGGCTTATTATGAGCATATGCCCCTTCGTAAATCTTCCTTGCCAAAGGGAGCGGATATGCGGTTATACCGAAATTTCACTTATGGCGACCTGGCCTCTTTCTTCGTATTGGATTCACGCCAATACAGGGATGATCAGGCAAACGGCGATGTCAGTTCACCGCAAACGCCTGAGTCACTTGATCCAAATCGTACATTACTAGGTCAAGAGCAGGAACAGTGGCTAACTGATAATCTTTTGAAATCAAAAACGAAGTGGAATGTGCTCCCACAGCAGATTTTCTTTGCACAACGGAATTATGGAACACCTACCGCTCCCAAATTCAGCATGGATTCTTGGGATGGTTACCCGGCTGCTCGTGATCGTTTGATTGATGTAATTAAAAGTAATAATATAGAAAATTTGGTCGTGTTGACCGGTGATGTACATGCAAGCTGGGCAGCCAATTTAAAGACGGATTTCAATGATCCAAATTCAAGGACTTTCGGTGTGGAGTTTGTCGGCACATCCATTACATCCGGTGGAAACGGAGCAGATAAGCGTGCGGATACGGATAAAATACTAAGCCAGAATCCACATATCAAGTTCTTTAATGATTACCGTGGGTATGTCCGATGCAAAGTAACACCAGAACAATGGAAGGCGGATTACCGTGTAGTTCCTTTCGTGACAGATCCAGGAGCGGATATATCAACAAGAGCATCCTTTGTGTTTGATAAGGATCAAACTGGACTAAGAAAGGTTGCGTCAGCAACGGTTACGGAAGGTATCCAAAAAACGAAAGAAGTCGAGGAAGATCGGACACGGGCCCATAATCGCGCACATGAAAAACAAAGAATGAACAGGCAGAGGAAAGTCACTAATTGATAGAAAGACAAGGAAATGTGAATGGGAAAATAATTATACTTGATTGGAGTGAATGAGAATGCTTTCTAATATAGGGATACCTGGCCTGGTCATCGTCCTCGTGATTGCACTGATTATTTTTGGACCGTCCAAGCTGCCGGAAATCGGCCGTGCATTTGGTCGAACTTTATCCGAATTCAAAAGTGCAACCAAAGGATTGGTGAATGATTCAGATAAAGAGGATGAAAACGAGAATAAAGCTGCGTTAAAAGCCGTTAAAAAAGAGGGATGAATTTAATGGGATAGAGCGGGCGGAAAGACTCGCCTGCTTCTTTTCATGAGAAGAGTTCGAGGGATATTGGATTTAGCAATTCTAATACTTATATATGGCTTGTAAATTGTCAAAAAGGAGGAGTGAAAGTGGAGAGCAAGGATATACACGTTATTGAGCATATGGAGGAACTCCGAAGCAGAATCATTAAAACACTGATAGGTTTTCTCGTTTTTTTTATAGTGAGTTTCATATTCGTACAGGATATTTATGAACTGCTTATTAAGGATTTAGATGGGAAGCTTGCCGTGCTTGGTCCAAGTGACATCCTGTGGGTCTATATGATAATTGCTGCAGTTTGCGCAATAGCTGCAACGATTCCGCTAGCTGCCTATCAGTTATGGCGCTTTGTGGCTCCTGCATTGAAACCGGAAGAGAGAAGAGTTACATTTCGGTTCATTCCTGGGCTGTTCATCTTATTCATCACAGGTATCTCATTTGGATATTTTGTGTTGTTTCCAATAGTGCTTGGTTTCCTCACTTCGCTATCAGCCGGGCAATTCGAGATGATGTTCACAGCTGAAAAATATTTTCGGTTCATGATTAATTTGATCCTACCATTCGGGATTTTATTCGAAATGCCGCTTGTGGTCATGTTCCTGACCAGATTGGGAATCATCAATCCAACAGTGTTGAAAAAGTCTCGTAAGATTTCTTATTTCGTCCTGGTCATCATCTCTATCCTGATTACGCCTCCTGATATGATTTCGGACATTTTAGTTATCGTCCCTTTGCTTGTGCTTTATGAAGTGAGTGTGCAGCTGTCCAATATGGTTTATCGAAAAAGGCTTATGAAAGATGAGTCATCATTACCTGTAACATGAAATGGTTAGCTGCTATTGAAAAAAACATTTCTTGGGAAATAGTCAATGGAACACTAAAAAGTTGAGGGACATAATTCCCTTAACTTTTTTATTGCGGAATAATATTTGCTGGATCACTTTCTAATCCATTTTTTATCAGGTCCCCACATCTCCAGGATATGGCATCCGTGGGAATCTAAACTAAGTCAATGGAGGCAATCATTAGAATGAGTGAAGGTTAATACTGCGCTTCACTATGTAAAGTCCTTCATGAAAGTGTTTGATCTTTCAGGTAAAACCGGTATATACATAGCCTATAACTTGTAATATAACCTGTAAAAAGTACGGGAATTGAAAATTCAAATCATTTTTTGGAATCATATTCATTTAGGTAAATCAAAGACTCTGTACCGTTTCAAGGAAATCATAAGTTACATAGTTGGACAAAAGGCCTGCAATCCCTAAATGATTATAAGTGGCATGTTTTATTTTATTTATTAGAAGGAGAGGGGATTATGGTTAGCGAATAATTGTAATCACTTGACATAAACCAACCTATTTTAATTTCACCCAATCATTTTAAACAAAATACCATTAATACAAGAAACCCCAACATGAATAAGGTAAGGGGTCATTCCAAAGGAAGCATTATAAAATCAATGTGATTGTAAAGCTGAATGATTCGAAAAAATTGGATGGAGAAATGAATGTTGATTACATCGTTCAAGTATAAATATATATCTAGGGAGGAAAGCATTATCAAAATATTGAAAGGGGTGGTGAGAAATTTATGAGGGATTTAATGAAAATTATCGCAGGCAACATTTTCATGACCTTTGCCTATGCTTTTTTAATCGTTCCCAATGAAATTATTAATGGAGGCGTAACTAGCTCGGCATTATTATTGCATGCATTATCAGGTTATAATATTGCCATGCTCGCCAATTTAGTTACAGGATTATTGTTAATCATTTGTTTAGTTTTTCTGGGGAAAGAGTACTTTTTTAAGTCAATTTTAAGTTCCTTTAGCTATATGCTGTTCTTCAATTTTTTTTATTCATTGAATTTTGATTTTGATGTGAATATTGTTCTAGTGATTCTTATTTCATCGATTTTGATAGCGATAGGATACTATTTCTGTATAACAGCAAATGCCTCCACTGTTGGCTTTGACGTGATCGCCTTAATATTACATCATAAGAATGAAAAAATAGATATTGCAGCGACAATAAGGATTATTAATCTTATCGTACTAATATTGGGCCTTCTTGTTTACGGTTATACATCGATTGTTAAGGGAATTGCGTTTACATTGTTTTTTTCATTTCTTTTAAAGAAAATGCTGGATAGGAAGCATAAGGCCTTAATGATAGGAAGGGATAGTGCGTTCGATGAAACCTCCAGTGTGAAAGAAGTAAAATGAAAAATTAGAGGTTAGCAGTGATTCTTGTATTAAGGGCCGCCATGTATTTAAATTTTCATTTTGTTATCTAAATATTCTGATTTTTAAATTGACTTTAAAAAAATCAGAGTGTATTATACACATAGAAAGTGGTACTAACATCATGACGTAGTGATGTTCGAGTCGCTTCGGATTTCAAGCCTTAAGAAAGGAGGAATAGTGATATAGAATCTTAAGTTCATAGCGTCATTTCCAAGTTCCCACTATCTTTGTGAAAGTGTAAAGGACAGGCAGCTGAAAAGCCTTGTTTTTACATTCAAGTAGCGATTATCTTAGTTGATTCCCCAAAATATTGAAAGTTGGTGGAGGGTATGAAACATCAACAGGAAGAACTGAAGCCAGGTCTGAAACAAAGACATTTAACGATGATATCTTTGAGTGGTGTCATAGGAGCTGGTTTATTCGTAGGAAGCGGTATCATTATTGGTCAAACGGGCCCCGGGGCGATTTTATCATATGTTTTGGCAGGCTTGATCGTTGTTTTAGTCATGAGGATGCTTGGGGAAATGGCCACAGTGAATCCGAATACTGGATCTTTTGCCGTTTATGCAAGAGAGGGGATTGGTGAATGGGCCGGTTTTACAACAGGTTGGTTATATTGGTTCTTTTGGGTTATCGTAATCGCTTTGGAAGCAACAGCGGGAGCTGCAATCATACACAGCTGGCTTCCTTCCGTTCCCGTCTGGGTCATAAGTCTATCTTTGATTATCCTATTGAAAATGACGAATATTTTTTCCGTAAAATCGTTTGGTGAGTTCGAATACTGGTTTTCAATCATTAAAATAATCAGTATCATCCTTTTTTTGTTCCTGGGCGTGGCAGTGATATTAGGTTTTATCCCAACGATAAAACCACCTGGCACTTCTAATCTTTTGAATTTTGGCGGTTTTATTCCAAATGGGATAAGTTCTGTGCTTGTTGGTGTCGCAATTGTTTTTCATGCTTTTGTTGGAGTGGAGATTCCCGCGATTGCCGCTGGTGAGACCAGTGATCCGGTAAAGTCAGTCAGAAGTGCATTGAATAGTGTAGTTTGGCGAATCCTGATTTTCTATATTGGGTCCATCGCCATACTAGTGACGCTATTACCCTGGAATTCGGCTTCTTTGCTGAAAAGTCCATTTGTTGCTGTACTTGAAATGATGGGTATCCCTTCTGCTGCCCTGATCATGAATTTAGTGATTCTCATTGCGTTGCTTTCTTGTTTGAATTCGGGATTATATACAAGTTCACGCATGTTATTTTCACTTGCACAAAAAGGCGACGCTCCAAAGTTATTTTCAAAAGTGAGTAAAAACGGCGTTCCTATATTTGCTGTAGTCGGCTCTACCTTATTTGCCTTTATCAGCACCATTTTCAGTTATGTTTCACCTGATAAAATCTTTTTCTTTTTAGTGAATTCCTCGGGTGGAGTCGGAATTCTTGTTTATCTGGCCATTGCGGTTTCACATCTCCGATTAAGGAAGAGAATGGAGAAAGAGAATCCCGGAGTTTTCAAAATCAAGATGTGGTTATTCCCGTATTTGACTTATGCGACCATAATTTCCATGATTTCCGTGTTAATATTAATGGCATTTATCGATTCGCAGCGTCCACAGTTTATTTTTACCATGCTATTTAGCTTGATCGTTATCTGTTCATTCTTTTTCCTTCGGCGAAAAAAAGCGAAGTATATGGAGAATGAATTAAATATTGTTTCTGGATCCCCTAATTCTGAAAAGTTATAGCTTTGGCTCTAAAGCATTGATTTAATTTAAGGTAATGCTTCGTTTACTTCTATGGAATTCCTCAGACAAAATTCTTCAATCACTAATCAGCTAGAATATGATTTCCCATAGAAAAAGAGAGTTGTGCCAACAAGTGCTTGGTGACATCTGTCTTTAAATCATGAAGGAGGGATTATGTTGAATGGTTTCCGTGTAATTACTAGTGGGGTTGTCCTTGGAGCCATATTGCTATCAGGCTGCAACAATTCAAGCGAACCAGACGAGGCCCAACAAGAAAATAGTCCAGTCATGAATGAAAATCCAGATTCAAATACGGGTGAAACCCCAAATGCAGAGGTTATTAAAAAAGGTGTCGAAGATGTGATTCAATCCATTAAAGGATTGGAATCAGAAATAAGTAAGGAGGCGGATTCAGGGAAAATTCAAGAAATGGGAAAAGAGATCAGTTCTACTTGGGATTCGATAGAAAAGGAAGTGGAAGATGAATACCCTGATTGGTATGAACGGATTGAGAAAACCCTTTACCCATTAATTGGGGAGTCAGGGAATCCGGATAAGGACCTTGAAAAGATAAAACGACTCTCTGAAGCTACTAAAGAAGATCTACAGTTATTTTTGGAAGAAGTGAAATGAAATTCTCTTTATACCTAGGTTATCACAAGTGGGAAATTTATAGGTTTTAACAGGTTTAGCAAGTTCGGTGATTTTGGAGGGTGTAAGCGATAGGAGGGGACATAGTTTGGAAAGTGCAAAAGAATGCAAAGAGGTTCAAGCTGTGATATTTGATTGGGCAGGAACGACGGTGGATTATGGTTGTTTTGCACCGGTCCAAGCATTTGTCGAGATTTTCAGGATAAGGGGGATAGATATTACCATTAAGGAAGCAAGGGAACCTATGGGTTTATTGAAAATGGATCATATAATGGAACTCCTGAAAATGAACCGAATCTCCAATTTATGGATTGCTAAATTCGGGAAAGAACCGGACGAAAGAGATCTAAAATCATTATATATGGACTTTGAGGCTTTGCTTTTTAAGGTTCTCAAGGAAAACGCCAAGCCAATACCAGGCGTAATTGAATTAGTCAGCCGTTTAAGGCAGCAAGGAATAAAAATCGGTTCGACAACAGGGTACACTCGTGAAATGATTGATGTTGTTAAACAAGAGGCGGAAAAATGGGGCTATCAACCAGATTCCATCGTTGCGTCTACCGAAGTGCCTACAGGAAGGCCTGCCCCTTGGATGTGCTTTAAGACGGCGATGAATCTCCAAGTGTATCCACTCAGTAAAATCGTTAAAGTTGGCGATACGATAAGTGACATCAAAGAAGGCATTTCTGCAGGAATGTGGACTGTTGCCGTATTGAAGGGCGGCAGTGAAATCGGCCTTTCTGAAGCAGAAATCAACGAAATGGACCCATATGATCTGCAAAAACGGATGAAACATGCAGAAAATCGTTTTTGGAATGCAGGTGCCGATTTCGTAATTGATGATATAGGTGATTTATTGGAGATCATCGATAGGATCAACTACAGATTGACAGAAAAAAAGGATATATTTATTGGTTAAAAAAGATTCAAATACATGAGTTAGTGACTATGATGGCAAAGGTTTTAAATAAATTCAAAATATTCAATTTATTCATTGACTGTTTCATCCAATGGTAGTATTATACATCTTATAACTGGTACGGACGTCGCAACGTCACTATCAGAAATAACTAAAATTAAAGGAGAATGTGCTATGGTCGAAACAAAAATGTTAAGAGGAACGAAAGTTAAAATGACACCAAGTGAAGCCATCGTTGAGACATTAGTGGCTGAGGGAGTTAAACATATTTCTGGAATTCTGGGATCGGCTTTCATGGATATGCTTGATTTATTGCCAACTGCAGGCATTCGTTTCATTGGTGTCCGCCATGAACAAAGTGCAGCACATATGGAAGATGCGTATTGTCGTGTATCAGGTGTTGCTGGAGTTGTCATCGGGCAAAACGGACCTGGAATGACGAATATGGTCACCTCTGTTGCAGCGGCCAATCAAGCTCATACTCCTATGGTGGTCATATCACCTTCAGCTGGTACACCAACAGTTGGATGGGATGGTTTTCAAGAATGTGATCAGGTATCCATCTTCAAGGCAATCACGAAAGAAACGGTTAGAGTGACACACCCAGGCCGGGTCGCTGATTGCCTGAGGACAGCATTCCGGATTGCCTATGCCGAAAGGGGACCGGTTTTATTCGATATCCCCCGTGATTACTTCTATGGTGAAGTGGAAGATCAAATACTTCAACCACATCAATATCGCGTAGATGAAAGGGGCTGCGGATCTTCTGCATCCTTGGATAGAGCAGCTGAAATTTTAGCTGAGGCTGAGTATCCTGTCATCATTTCCGGGAGGGGAACGGTTGATTCAGATGGTATTGAGGAAATTAAGGATATTGCAGAATATTTAACGGCACCGGTAGCTGTCTCCTATATGCATAATGATGCCTTTCCTGCCGATCATCCATTGTCAGTCGGCCCAATCGGTTACATGGGTTCAAAGGCTGCCATGAATACACTTAAGAAAGCGGACGTCATATTGGCGGTCGGTACAAGATTATCGGTATTTGGAACGTTACCATGCTATGACATTGATTATTTCCCTAAAGATGCGCAAATCATCCAAATAGATATTAACCCAAGGCAAATAGCGAGGACGCACCCTGTGGAAGTCGGGATCATCGGAGACGCCCGTGAAGCGAGTCGTGAAATCTTGAAACGGTTGAAGGCTAGTAAACCTAACCTAAAACAAGAAAAAGGGCGGATTGTCGAAGTAACGAATGAAAAACAAAAATGGGAAGAAGAATTGGTGAAACTTGCGATGATCGATGGAACCCCGATCAATCCGCGTCGTGCCCTATTGGAATTGACTAAAGTGTTGCCCGAAAATGCCATCGTTACTACAGATATCGGTAATGTATCGTCAACTGCAAACGCTTACTTGAAATTCAATCAGAGCCGCAGGCATATCGCTGCGCTTACATTCGGGAATACGGGATTTGCTTACCCATCCGCATTAGGTGCCAAATTAGCTGAGCCGAATACACCTGTTATAGCCATTGTTGGAGATGGCGCATGGGGAATGAGCTTACATGAAGTGAGTACGGCTGTAGAAGAAAACATACCGGTCATAGCATGTGTCTTCAATAATAATGCATGGTGCGCAGAGAAAAAGAACCAGGTCGATTTTTATAATAACCGTTTTGTAGGGGCTGATATCCAAAATCCTGATTTTGCAGAAGTTGCCCGATCTATGGGTGCTGTCGGCATTAGAGTGGAAAAACCTGAGGAATTGGGTTCTGTCATCGAAAAAGCAATAAAATCAAACAAACCGACTGTCATTGATATACAAGTGGATGGAACACAATTAGCTCCTCCATTTAGAAAAGATGCATTAAAAATGCCTACTAGATTATTAGAAAAATATTCTCATTTAGATCATAAAAACTGGGATAAATAATGGTTCGAAAAGAGTGATATGACTTGTGCGATGACCTGAATAGGGGTTATCGTTCCATCACCAATTCGCTCTAAAGATCTGTAACAGCATGGGAACTTAACTTAATTGCAATTAATGAAAAATAAGGGGGTTTCAATAGTGAAGATGGAAACTGAAACGAAAGACCTTGTTCAAATGGATAAAGACCATTTATGGCATGCGATGCATCGCTATAATGAGAAGGATGCTCCCATGATGGCTAAAGAAGGATCCGGTTCATGGTTCACAGATACTAAAGGTAATAAATATTTAGATGGGGTTTCCGGTTTATGGTGCTTGAATCTTGGTCACGGACGAAAAGAAATCGCGCAGGCAGCCTATGAACAAATGATTAACTTATCTTACTTCCCTTTAACGTTAAGCCATAAGCCGGCAATCGAATTATCTGCAAAAATAAGTGAACATTTAAAGGGCTCCTATACCACTTTTTTTACGAACAGCGGCTCTGAGGCGAATGAGACAGCTTTCAAGATTGCCAGGCAATATCATTCACAAAATGGAAATCCAGGTAAATACAAATTCATCTCTAGGTATAGAGCTTATCATGGTAATACTTTCGGGGCGCTAAGCGCGACCGCACAGGCGAACCGGAGAGTGAAATATGACCCGGCGGTTCCAGGTTTCCTGCATGTGCCACCGCCGTACAGTTATCGAAGCCCATTTGGGGAAAACGTTGAAAACTCCGATTTGCTAGCAGCCGAATATATCGATCAGGTAATTAATTTTGAAGGGTCCGAAACGGTAGCCGGTGTTATTCTTGAACCATTCATCTCTGGTGGCGGGGTCCTCATTCCTTCGAACGAATACTTAACAAGAGTTTCAGAAATCTGCAAGAAGCATGATGTTCTCTTGATTGTGGATGAAGTGGTTTCAGGTTTTGGAAGAACCGGAAAAATGTTTGGATTCATGCACTCCGATGATGTCCAACCTGATATTGTAACGATGGCAAAGGGTTTAACCAGCGGTTATCTTCCACTTGGAGCAACTGCAGTGAATTCTAGGATATATGAGAAATTCAAAGAGAATGGAAAGTTAAATCATTTCAGGCATGTGTCAACATATGGAGGCCATCCAGCATCTTGCGCAGTTGCTCTAAAGAATATTGAGATCATAGAAAATGAAAAAATCGTTCAACGAGTATCTGAACTCAGTGAATCGACACTCAGTGAACTCTTTGAATTGACAGCACTGGATAAAGTAGGGGAAGTACGTGGTGTTGGATTTTTATATGGCATTGAATTAGTGGAAGATAAAAAGAAAAAAACACCTGTTTCCGATGAGTTCATGGGTAAAATAATAGGGGCTTGCAAGGAAAAGGGCCTTATCATCGGCCGTAATGGTGATACAGTTCCTGGATATGGAAATGTATTGATCATTGCACCGCCTTTATCTTCGACCGTTGAAGATTTACGCTTTGTCATTGAAACGGTTAAATCCGTTTTATATGAATTATGCTAACCATAAAAGATGATTAGCTTTAGGGTGCTATATTTATAGACGAATTTGAAGATGGGCATGATATGTCTCCCCGTTTGACATCCATGTCCATTTTTTCATATTGGGTCTCACAGTGTGGGAAAACTGGGAGAATCCGAAGTAGGAGGAAATATGCAATCACAACAAAGGTTATTGGTGGTTCTTGCTCATCCCGATGATGAATCATTCCTGTGTGGCGGAACCATTGCCAAAATGTCTGAAAGAGGTGTTCATATAACTTTACTATGTGCGACAAAAGGCGAAATGGGCAGGCGCATGGGAAATCCCATTCTTACTACAAGGGAGGCATTGCCTGAACTAAGGGTAGAGGAGTTAAAAAGAGCTTGTGAAGAATTGGGGATCAGCGACCTGCGATTTTTACACGTAAGGGATAAAACGATTGAATTTGAAAGCTTCGATTTATTGGCGGGGAGAATCGTAAAGGTGATTCGTGAGGTTCAACCGAATGCACTAGTAACATTCCATGAGAAATATGGCGGGCATCCAGACCATTGTGCGATTGGCCGTGCTGCCGCATTTGCTTTCTTAAACTCCGGTGATCCCGATTTTTATCCAGATCCAGTATTTCCAGCTATTAAGGTTCAAAGTTTGTACTTTGTCCTTTGGCATGCCTTTTATGATGAATGGTTAAAGGAAAACGGGCCGGGGAGTATCACAGAAGTCAATATAGCAGGGACTTTAAAGAAAAAGATCCGTGCCTTAAGGTCACATCGTTCTCAGACTTTAGCCGTTCCTGAATTGTGGACGAATCAAAATCCAAGCTTGCCTTTTTTAAAGGAATCCGAGTATTTTATCAAAGGGAATTCATTTCCTAATCTAGAAGAAACCGATTTTTTTCAAACGATTGAAAGGATGGGATGATATTTAGTTTATCTGGAAAGGAGGAAGGAATGTATGGAATTAGAAAAATATGAGCCATTTGAAGAAGCACCCCAGGCACAGCAAAACCCACTTCAAAATAAGGTGCTTTTGTGGATGGGCGGTATCGCTTTTACCTTTTTCATTGCGCTTTTAGGTTTGGGGCTTTCGAAGATTTCGGGATTCAATCGTATCGGTCCTCTTGCGTGTTCGATCATCATTGCCGTGATTTATCGTCAAATCGCTGGTTATCCAGAAAAATTCCGGACGGGAATTGAATTTTCCGCTAAAAAACTTTTGCGTTTTGCCATTATTTTATACGGATTGAAGTTAAATATTGATGTGATTTTCAATCAGGGTTTGCCATTGTTGGTACGTGACATAGGGACAGTAACATTTGCCATAGTCGTGATGGTCCTGGTTGCAAAGTGGTTTAAGGCAGATGCCTCCATTTCCCTTCTTCTTGCTGTTGGAACTGGGATATGCGGTGCAGCGGCTATTGCGGCAATATCTCCAATCGTGAAAGCAAAGGAAGAAGATACAGCCATAGGCGTCGGGATAATCGCTTTAATGGGAACGCTTTTCTCCATTGTTTATACCCTTTTACGTCCAATCCTACCGATGTCCGCTTTGGATTATGGTATATGGTCTGGAATCAGTCTTCATGAAATCGCCCATGTTGCATTGGCAGGAGCTCCGGCTGGTGAAGATGCGCTAGCGATTGCACTCCTCGCAAAATTGGGCCGTGTCTTTTTACTTATCCCTTTATGCTTCATTTTTATGTATTGGATGAAAAAACGTACATCCGGGAAAATGGGCCATGATGCCAAAATTGATTTTCCCTGGTTCCTCGTTGGTTTTATAATCATGAGTCTAATTGGAAGTTATGTGTTTGGAACTTATATTACGGTGTCTCCAATCGTAATGGATGGTATTTCCAATACAACTACATTCATATTGACAATGGCCATGATCGGTCTTGGACTGAATGTAAGCCTGCAGGCACTGCGCACAAAAGCCATGCGTCCTCTTTTAGCCATGACCATTACCTCTTTGCTGCTTTCCATAATCACGTACTTTATTGTTTAATCTTCCACTTGTGGTGAAGGGTGCATATAGGATACCCTGAATACGAGTACTAAACGGGGCTTATTTATTCATTCATAGAAAACGGTTTTTGAATGTGAGTTGTATTGGAAAAGAAACAATGGATAATCTGCCGAATCCCAATATAAGGAAAAGTGAATGTTGGCATGTTTGAAAATTATAACTATTTGGTTTACAATATAAGAGCTGATACGAACATTACGATGTCTTTTTCTGTTTGGAGGAAATTTTATGGAGTTAGACTTTAAAAATCCAATCCCATTACACGCTCAATTAAAAACCATATTGGAAAATCAGATTTTAGAAGGTTATTATAAAGACAAAATCCCGAGTGAAAGGGAACTAATGGATATGTATTCAGTCAGCAGAAGCACTGTCCGGGAAGCCGTATCCATCCTGGTTCGTGAGGGGATATTGGAAAAAAGGCATGGGAAGGGAACATTTGTTTCCCTTAAACCCGTACAGGAATGGCTTAAAATGATAAGTTTCACTGAAACCACTAAAGGCATGGGGATTGAATTACTGGATCATGGCCGGGTAATGACGCCTGAAAATATAGCTGATGCAAATGGTTTTGAAGATGAATCTTACCATATTAAAAGGCTGCGACTACAGGGGGATGTCCCCATAGCCATTGAATTGCATTATTATTCTTTGGACCTAGGAAAAGAATTGACGAAATTCGATTTAAGTACCACCGTATTGTATGACGCACTCGAAGGAGATCTGAACATTAACTTTTGTGAAGCGGAACAAATTATAACCTGCGGCTTTCCAACAAAAGAAGATGCAGAACATTTGGGAATAAAAGAAACGATGTGTTTGCTGATTACAGAACGGATGATTTTTGATTCTGATGGTAACTTAGTAGAATATTATAAAGGATTATTCAGATCCGATATGTACTCTTTCGCTATGAAAATGTCCCGGAAGAACTGAGTTTGGGGACATGAAATGACCTAAGCCTTTCTAATAAGCAGAGAGGCCTAGGTCATTTTTAGCTCTAAATTCATTGAGATAAATTATTCGGTTTTGAACTGTTAAAAACCCATTATCTTAAGTTATTGTTCGTCTATTTTAATAGCACAGGAACGGATTAATATAAGCGTTATGAAATTTTTATACATTACTTCAAGATTTAGAATATGAAGGCTTATCCACCGTTTTCAGCCGTTTGATTTTTGAGGGCTTGCCATCCTCCAATTTACCCGACATAAACCCAAGTACAACTCCAAGCAGTTCATCAGCTCCCACCTCCACAGGCTAATGTCCGAGCAGTTCATTTAGTTCTTTTTCACGCTCCACAAACTCAAAACTCGGAAACTCTCCAGAAAACTTCGCAGATTATCTTCAAGATCATTCACAAACTTAGCACCTGTATGGCGCCGAATCCCCTGAGCATCATTCATCACAATCACGGCAAACGCTGTCGCAGGAGATGTCTCCGTATGCAACCAGCCTTTATTCGCTCCCACATAGGATTAGTGCGAACTTGGCATGCCACCTGTTGTGAAGGCCTGCTTCAAATCCCACTTTCCGGTCAGATTTAATATGCATAAAATTTTCAGCCCTTTTGAATGCCGATCACCGACAACATTTTAAACAAGAACTAGAAGATTATATCCACTTCAATCACCGACGAATCAAAGCGAAATTAAAAGGCATGAGCCCAGTAGATTACCGGGTTCATGCCCTCAAGTCTGTCTAATTAAATAAAGTGTCTAACTTTTTGGGTTCACTTCAATATGACCGGTTTGTTTCATTTAAATTCCACTATCTCTTTTTGAACTTTGGTCTTTATTTCTTTTATTTCCTTTACTGTTGTCGCCACTAACAGGAGCTTGTCCGTGTAATTGCGGTGAATTTTGATTTCGGCTGCCTTTATTAAATTTTTTTGTCATGTCTCACATCTCCTTTCTTATTTCAAATATAGTTTGTCCCCTTTTGGGCAGTGATATTAAGTGATATTCTGACCGACCCATTCTCACCTAAAATTAATGAAGAATCTGAACAATAATAAGTATATGGCAAAAAATTTGGTTCTCTTGAAGTTTATGCCAGTCTAGGCGGTTCAGGCGTGCTTTTTTCCGTGGAAAGTCATTTTTTCATAATAATATTTATAGGATTGGTCCCTTAAGGAAAATCTATAACTGATGATTATTAACAAGGGTGTTAAGGGTGGCTATGGAATGAATAAGATCAAGGATCTAAACCCGGAAGATTTAAAAAAGATACAGAATGTAACCGAGCGAATGTCTTTCACAAAAAACTTCAGGTCTGCTACTGCTGAAGAATGGTTTGTTTTTATTCCCGGCTTTAAGGATCCAGTTACTGGAGGCGCTGCTGGAAAGGTTATAGTTCACTACAATCTATATGGAAACAAAGATATGTTCATTAATACGACGGTCATTCTGGATGACTATGCTCTATTTGAGGAAGAAAATTTTCAGCTGGTTTACTCCATTTGTGATGAACTTGTAAATCGTCTAGTAGGATACGCTGATACACTACTGTCAGTACACGCAGGTTCAAATTCTTATAATGCTGAGTACAAACGATAATGGTCGTGAGAAGAAAAGGAGGAAAAACAGTGCATCATAATCTGGTTCAGTCAATAATCGAACATTCAGTCCCGCTTACAAGTGAAGCTGATTGGGATATGCTCGTTCAGCAAGTTAAAAATTCAAAATTTGTTTTGCTGGGTGAGGCATCACATGGAACATCCGAGTTTTACACGGCCCGAGTTGAAATAACAAAAAAACTGATTAAAGAAAAAGGGTTCACCTTTGTAGCCGTTGAAGGTGATTGGCCCGCATGCCAGGCAATTAATAGATATGTTAAAGGTTATGACCTAGAAACTAAATCCGCACAGGATGTTCTTAAGAATTTTGACCGCTGGCCGACCTGGATGTGGGCAAACGAGGAAATAATCGACTTGATCGAATGGATGAAACAATACAATGAGTCTGGACAAAATCAAACGAAAATTGGATTTTATGGAATCGATATCTATAGTCTTTGGGAATCCATGGATGAAGTCATCCATTACTTAAAGCAAATTGATTCACCTGACCTCGATGCTGCCAGACATGCGTTCACATGTTTTGAGCCATTCAATCGGAATAACGAAGAGTACGCAGTTTCGGCAGGCATTTATTCGGAAGACTGTATAGAGGAAGTGGCCGAATTACTGACAACTATTCAGCGAAAAAAAGAAAAATACCCTCATCACGAAGAATTGAATTTGAATCTTCAAGTGAATGCACTGGTGGCGTATAATGCAGAAAATTATTACAGGACAATGGTAGTTCATGACGATAGATCATGGAATATTCGAGATATGCATATGGTGGATGCACTTAATGAAATTATGGATTTTTACGGTTCTGAAGGCAAGGCGATTGTGTGGGAACATAATACCCATGTTGGCGATGCCAGTGCTACTGATATGAGAGATTCCGGGATGATTAATGTCGGCCAGGTCATTCGTGAGCAAAACCCAACTGAAGATGTATTTATCACAGGTTTCGGAACCTACAGGGGAACTGTAATTGCAGCAGACGAGTGGGGCATGGATTTTGAAATAAAAACAGTACTCCCGGCAATGAAAGGAAGTTGGGAGGAGGCTATGCACCTTTCGGGGGCGTATGATAAGTTGCTCATTTTCAATGATGAAAATCGGCAGCTATTCCAAGATAGGATTGGACATCGGGCGATTGGGGTTGTATACAGACCGGAATATGAACAATATGGAAACTATGTACCTTCTGTATTGTCAAATAGATATGATGCTTTTGTTTACATTGATGAGACTCAAGCGCTTCACCCGCTTGTTCATGAAAAAGCACCCGTTGTGTAATGAAAAGGCGGAGCCCTTTATAACAATTCGTGTTATAAAGGGCTTGGAGTTATTACGGTTCCTTAGCTTGAACCGGAAATACGCGGATTTACAACGTTAAGGAAATCCAAATTTAAATAATCCTATTTCCTCGATGGAAAGTGAGAAATTAAGCTTTAGTTGCTTCATAAAAGGGACAGATTGTGGAATAAAACTGAAAAATAAAGATAAAAACCGTCCTATATAGAATGGTTTTTATCTTTATCTCTATTTGCTGATGGAATGGGGTTATTTAATAAACTACTAGTTAATGGGAAAAGAAATTGAGAAAAGGCCCTCCTAAACAACCGGTTAATAGAGTCCCGATACCAACTGTTCCATTGAATGTGATTACCAAAACAAGATAAATTAATGTTTTTTAATCATTCCAGTTAAATCTTGAATGATCAACATCAAACGGTCTATTGGTGCAAAATTTTCATGTAAGTAGATAGCCGTTCCTAGTCCTATAACAGTTAACCCAACAGCTAAACAGACAAGTTTATTGAGTATTAGTTCTGGCTGTACCAAATTATGCAATAAAAAAAGCCATATTCAATTACCAAGACCTGTTATAAAAGCTGTCAGCAGACCAAAAATTCTGGTCTTTGCCTTTTTAAAAGCGAATATAAAAATATCATGATAAAGGCTATTATGAATTCCCAGCTTCCGACAGTAAGGTAGACTTGTATGGAAAGCCCGTCCAAAAGGGCGCCAAATGGTGATGTTCCAAGGTCTGATTGGATAGTTAAAGAACAACCAAGGGTTAATAGTATGATCCCGATCAGATAGAGGTTAATTTTTGTTTTACCTACATTTAACACACTTATTCATTTATTAATTCTTTTTTCATTAAAAGATGTGGACCGCCATCTTCCATAAAGACATCGGATGAAGTTTGATAGCCGAGTTTTTTATAAAAGCCCTCTGCCTGTGTTTGACCATGTAATTTAACCAGGGATAATTCCATTTCTTTTGCAATTTCTTCTAACGTTTTTATTATTATTTTTCCAAGACCAAATTTACGGTAAGGCTCTAAGATGCAAATTCTCTCCAATTTACCTAAACCATCAACAACTCTTAACCTTCCAGTTCCGACTGGTTTTTCATTATAATAAACTAATATGTGTTCAGAAAGAGCATTAAGTGTATCAAATTCATCAAATTCACTTTCTAATTGGAAACCTTGTTCCTCGACAAATACTTCTTTTCTGATATGAAAGGCTATTTTTAAATCATTTTCTGTAGTTATTCTTTTAGAATCCAATGTTCTTCATCCCTTTTCTAAATTTATTTAATAAGACAAGTCATAATAAATGTCTATCCTTTTTATAGTATAAATGAAATTAATTTTGTTGAAAATACAACAAAAGTAGTCAGAGGCTTTTTGAATGAAGGAAATACTCCGTGAAATTGGAATGATAGCAGGGCATTGGACTCTATAAGTAATATCGAATTTAAAGAATTTGACCTTACAAAAGGGCAGTATTTGTATTTTGAGGAATCATTCAAGAAAAGTTAGCAGAAATGATAAAGGTCGACCGAACGACAGCAGCTCGTGCCATTTAAAAACTTGAAATTCAAGGTTTTATCGAAAAGAAAAATGATGAGGGCAACAAAAAAATTAAAAAGTTATATCCTACTGATAAAAGTGAAAAGGTCTATCCCTTTTTACAGAAAGAAGGGGAGTATACGACAAGGTTGCATTATCTGGATTTTCTTTGGAAGAAACGGAAGCGGTGTTTCATCTTCTTCAAAGGGTCAAAAAAAATATTGAGTTGATTGGGAATTTTTGAAAAAAGGAAATAAAAGGGGATATTGATACAGCTTATAAGTTTTCGCTTATTTATGGGTGACTAATCGGTGTAAGCATGGAGTGGTTGTGGGTAAGAATATTATAAAGAGAGGCTCGATTCCGAATGGAAATCGAGCCTCTTTCTTATTAACCAGCTACATTTTCGGTAAACTGACTATTGTAAAGATCTGCGTAGAAACCATTTACTTCTAATAATTCCAAATGCGTTCCTTGCTCAATCACTTTTCCTTGATCCATAACGAGAATTAAATCTGCATCCTTAATCGTTGAGAGACGATGGGCAATGACAAAGCTAGTCCGTCCTTCCATCAGTCTGTTCATCGCCTTTTGGATAAAGACTTCGGTCCGAGTGTCCACACTCGACGTAGCTTCATCCAATATCATGATTGGTGGATCTGCAAGAACAGCTCGTGCGATTGTCAAAAGCTGCTTTTGTCCTTGTGAGATGTTCGAAGCTTCTTCGTTCAAAACTGTCTCATAACCATCTGGCAGTGTCCGAATGAAATGGTCGGCATGTGCCGTCCGAGCAGCTGTAAAAATTTCTTCATCTGTTGCTCCATTTTTTCCATAAGCGATATTATCCTTAATCGTGCCATTAAAGAGCCAGGTATCTTGAAGCACCATCCCAAAGTTCTTACGAAGATCATTCCTGGACATATTCCGTGTATCCAGACCATCAATTTTAATCTTTCCGCCATTTAGTTCATAAAATCTCATCAAAAGATTTATCATAGTCGTTTTTCCAGCACCAGTCGGTCCAACAATTGCGACCGTCTGTCCAGGCGAGACATCGATGTTCATATCTTTAATTAACATTTCTTCCCCATATCCAAAGTCGACATGTTCAAAAGTGACAGCACCATTTGCTCTCCTTATTTTAGCTGTGGTTTTTTCTTTCATTTCCTCTTCTTCATCAAGTAGCTCAAAGACACGCTCAGCTGCTGCAACCGTTGACTGAATAATGTTTGCGATGTTGGCTGTTTGTGTGATCGGCTGGGTGAACTGCTTTGAATATGTGATGAATGCTTGAATATCACCAATTGAGATCGAACGTTGCGTTACCAATATTCCGCCGACAACGCTGATGAGGACATAGCTTAAATTTCCGATAAAAAACATCATGGGCATGATGATTCCAGATATAAACTGTGCCTTTCTTCCCGCTTTATACAATTCTTCATTAACCTTAGTAAACTGGGCACTTGCCTTTTTTTCATGTCCGAATGCTTTAACGACTTGATGGCCAGTGTACATCTCTTCAATGTGCCCATTTAATTGCCCAAGTGTACGCTGTTGATCGGCAAAATGTTTTTGGGATCTTTTTAAAATAGGCCGTATTGCAAATATTGACAAAGGTAAGCTGACTATCGAGATTAATGTCAATAACGGGCTAATGGAAAGCATCATGATGATAATCCCCAAAATCGTGACGATTGATGTGATGAACTGCGTTAAGCTTTGTTGAAGGGTGCTCCCGATTGTATCAATATCATTTGTCATTCGGCTAAGTGTTTCCCCGTTAGGACGTCCTTCAAAATATTTGAGAGGAAGTTTCTCGAGCTTTTTATTAACATCTTCCCGTAGATCATATACCGTTTCTTGTGCAACACTGGACATAATGTATTGTTGTACATAGTTGAAAAGGCTGCTTAAGACATACAGTCCAGCAAGTAGTAGAAGAATCTGGCCAATTTTATCAAAATTAATAGCTGCTCCAGGTATTCCTTGAAATTTCCCGTAAGCCCCTTCGAATAATTCCGTAATCGCCGTTCCCATGATTTTTGGTCCGACAATCATGAAAATCGTACTCATGATTGCAGCGAAGAACACGGCAATCAATTTGTTGCGCCGCGGTTTTAAATAGGCCAAGAGACGTCTTAGTGTTCCTTTAAAATCTTTTGCTTTTTGACCCATCATCATCATGTTACCGCCACCAGGACCATGCCCCATCTGACCGCCGCTTTGAGGTTTTTTTTGATTACTCATGCAATTTCCTCCTCTGAGAGCTGTGATAAGGCGATTTCACGGTATATGTCGTTTGTACTTAGCAATTCTTGGTGTGTTCCCATACCCGCAATGTGTCCTTCGTCCAATACAATGATTCGGTCAGCGTCAACGACCGTACTGACCCGCTGTGCAACGAGTAGTACCGTCGCATTTTTCGTTTCATCTTTCAAGGCTGCACGAAGGTTGGCATCTGTCTTGAAGTCTAGTGCAGAAAAACTATCATCAAATATATAAATATCAGGTTTCCTAATGAGTGCCCGTGCAATCGAAAGCCGTTGCTTTTGCCCTCCTGATAGGTTTGAGCCCCCTTGTTCTATTTCTGCATGATAGCCGTCTTTCATGTTACTGATAAAATCTTCAGCTTGCGCGATACGGGCTGCATACTCAATTTCATCTTGTGTGGCGGTTTGTTTTCCAAAGCGAATGTTTTCAGCAATGGTACCCGTAAAGAGGACAGCCTTTTGTGGTACAAAGCCAATTTTTGACCGAACTTCATCTTGTGATGAATTACGAATATCAACACCATTGACGCGAATTGTCCCACTTAAAGTATCATAGAAGCGAGGGATCAAATTGACGAGCGTCGTTTTCCCTGAACCAGTTCCACCGATTATTGCGGTGATTTCACCAGGTCTTGCAGAAAAACTGATATCCGATAATGCAGGCTCTTCTGCTCCTGGGTAACTGAAGGTCACATGTTCAAATTCAAGTGTACCGTGTTCACGATCTGCCTTTTCTGTCCCTTCATCTAAGAATGAAGGTTTCATGTCAAGGACCTCGTTTATCCTCGTTGCGGATACGGCCGCGCGTGGAACCATAACGAACATCATGGATGCCATTACAAGGGCGAACATAATTTGCATTACATATTGGATAAAGGCCATTAAGTCCCCGATCTGCATGCCGCCGTTATCAATACGAACTCCTCCGAACCAAATGATACCAACAACCGTCAAGTTCATGACAAGCATCATTACAGGCATCATGAACGCCATGATTTTATTGACTTTGATCGAGACATCTGTCAATTCTTTATTTGCTTTCTTAAGGCGTTCTTTTTCTTGTGTTTCATGATTGAAGGCACGAATGACACGAATTCCAGTTAAATTTTCTCTTAATACAAGGTTCAACCGGTCTAATCGTTTTTGCACCTTTTGAAAAAGAGGTACACCTTTGGATAGAATAAGCAGGATGGAACCAATCAAAAAAGGCATAGTGACGACAATGACAAGGGACAATTTTGCATCCATGGATACTGCCATGATCACTCCACCGACTAACATGATGGGTGCACTGATTACCATACGTAGCATCATGATAACCACTTGCTGGACTTGTGTTATATCATTGGTCGTCCGTGTAATCAATGACGCGGTACCGACTTCGTCAAATTCTTGTAACGAAAATTTTTCTACATGATTAAAGACTCTCAGCCGGAGATCCCGTCCCATTCCCATTGCTGCTTTGGACGAATAGTAGCTTGCGATTATGGAAGCACAAGCGCCAAGTGCTGAAACCACCAGCATCAAACCACCGATTTTCCAAATGTAAGGAGTGTCACCTCGAACGACGCCTTTATCAATAATATCCGCCATGAGTGTAGGTAAAAAGAGGTCCGACATCGATTGAATAAAAACCAGACCGATAACTGCGGAAATAATCCACTTATAAACGGATAAATTTTTCAGTATTTTTATCATTTTGTACACTCTCCTTTTTCTATTGCTTGAGCTTCTAAAAAGTTTGTAATTTGAAGATGCGTTTCAAGCAACTCTTCAAACTGTTCTTCAGAAAGCAATTCAATCGCCGATTGAAATATTTGGTGGATACTGCTTTCTTGAAAATGAATCATTTTTAATGTATTTTTCCCCTTTTCGGTGATTGACAGCTGAATCTCACGCCGGTTGCCCTCCACATGCTCTCGTTGGAGCATGCCTGCCCGAACAAGGCCATCGACCGCTTGACTCAGTGTGCTTTTTGGAAGAAACGTTTTCTCCCCAACTATTTTTTGAGTGGTCTCCTTATGAGGGGAAATGGTCATCAAAATCGAATATTGCGGAACTGTTAAATCATTTTCTGCCGCTGTCTTTTGAACGAATCGCATGATATTTTTCTGCACGTTCCAAAATGAACGCAATAGTTGTACTGATTGAATTATTTGTTTTTCATTCTTCACTCAACATCACCATTCTTTCTTTATTAAACTGTTCCAAACTGAACATTTATTTTTATGAATTATTTTAATTTACATCTATTTTTCAACTTAGTCAACAAAAAAACGATTTCATCATTCCGGTGTTTTTCTTGACTTTGGTTCGGACATAAAGTTGTGGTTGATTTCCCCTCCAGATGCTCGCTTTCCTTGGTGCGGTCGGTGAGCCTCCTCGGCGTAAACGCCTGTGGGGTCTCACCTGTCCCGCTGCTCCCGCAGGAGTCTCGCACTTCCGCTCCAATCACCCTTAAATAGTTTCGTTTTAAAAACAACAATAGGCTTTGTACTTCAGGCAAAGTCGTTTAGGAAATTCAAACAACACATTTTTTCATGTTCTTAATTCACTAGACAAGAAAATTGATCTGTTTTACAAAGTGATATTAGTTGAAAATATGTGATAAAAAGTGTTAGGATAATATTGAATTGGATTAGTACCAGGTAATAATACTAGATGATAACGTAAATGAGAATGTATGGGTGTTAAATAGAAAGCATGTTTACATAATGGAGATTTTTCTTCCTTCGAGAAAATATAAGCGAATTTAGTTTGCGAGACAAAGAGATAGCTAAAGAGAAACAATAGTGTTTCGTGATACAGCACTCCCGTTTGAAAAGGGTGCCAGTATGAGGACCAGCATTTGGGTTTTAAAGTAAAATGTTCTGATTATTAGGAGGGATGATGACATATGGTTGAAAACCGTCATCTGCAAGTAGGTCTGAGTGATGAAAATGTGCTAGAGATGTATAAAGTGATGTTGTTGGCAAGACGTATAGATGAACGGATGTGGCTGTTGAACAGATCTGGAAAAATTCCATTCGTCGTTTCTTGTCAAGGACAAGAAGCAGCTCAAGTGGGTGCTGCGTTTGCTTTAAATCGTGAAAAGGATTATATCCTTCCCTATTACCGGGATCTTGGGGTAGTGCTTGCATTTGGGATGACCGCCAGAGATTTAATGTTATCCAGTTTTGCAAAAGCGGAAGATCCGAATTCAGGCGGAAGGCAAATGCCTGGGCATTTTGGGCAAAAAAAGAATCGCATCGTAACGGGATCTTCGCCAGTTACCACTCAAGTGCCGCATGCAGTGGGGATTGCACTCGCTGCAAAAATGGAAGGAAAAGATATCGTTTCATTCGTTACATTTGGTGAAGGGTCATCAAACCAAGGTGATTTCCATGAAGGAGCGAATTTTGCAGGTGTACATAAACTTCCGGTTATCTTGATGTGCGAGAATAATCAATATGCCATTTCCGTCCCTATCGAAAAACAATTGGCCTGCAGCAAAGTGTCGGACCGGGCCATTGGTTATGGCATGCCAGGGGTGACGGTTGATGGAAATGATCCGATCGAAGTATACCGGGTGGTGAAAGAAGCGGCTGAGAGGGGAAGGCGTGGTGAAGGACCAAGCTTGATTGAAACGGTTTCATACAGGTTGACACCCCATTCAAGCGACGATGATGATAGTCAATACAGGTCGCCTGAAGAAGTATCGGAGGCAAAAAAAATAGATTCAATCATTACATTCGGGGCCTATTTAAAAGCTGTAGGGATCATGGATGATCAATTAGAGAAACAAATGAACGAGGAAATAATGGAAGTTGTGAACGAAGCGACGGATTATGCGGAAAATGCTCCATTTGCAAATGAAGACACGCTTTCAAAATACGTTTATGCAGATAAGTAAGGAGGAAAGAAGATGGCAGTGATATCTTATATAGATGCCGTTATAATGGCTATGCGAGAAGAAATGGAACGTGATTCCCGTGTATTTGTCTTAGGGGAGGACGTAGGGAAAAAAGGCGGCGTTTTTAAAGCGACATCTGGTTTATACGAACAATTCGGGGAACAGCGGGTCATTGATACCCCGCTTGCTGAATCAGCAATCGCAGGAGTGGGCATTGGCGCGGCCATGTATGGGATGAGGCCGATTGCAGAAATGCAATTTGCTGATTTTATCATGCCTGCAATCAACCAAATCATTTCAGAAGCTGCAAAAATTCGTTATCGCTCCAATAATGACTGGCAATGTCCTATCGTCATCAGGGCTCCATACGGCGGGGGAGTACATGGCGCGTTATACCATTCACAATCTGTTGAAGCCATTTTTGCCAATCAACCGGGACTTAAAATTGTCATGCCATCTACGCCATATGACGTGAAAGGGTTATTGAAAGCAGCCATTCGTGATGATGACCCGGTCCTTTTCTTTGAACATAAACGTGCCTATCGCCTTATTAAAGAAGAAGTGCCGACTGATGATTATGTTTTACCCATTGGTAAAGCGGATGTAAAACGTGACGGCGAGGACGTTACAGTGATTACTTACGGCCTTTGTGTTCATTTTGCGCTTCAGGCAGCTGAAAGACTTGCCAGTGATGGCATATCCGTTCATATACTTGATCTGCGAACCGTTTATCCATTGGATCAAGAAGCCATTATTGAAGCTGCATCGAAAACAGGAAAGGTCCTATTGATTACTGAAGATAATAAGGAGGGGAGCATCATTGGTGAAGTATCGGCAATTATTGCAGAAAACTGCCTCTTCGATCTGGATGCCCCAATCATGAGACTGGCAGGCCCGGATGTTCCAGCGATGCCATATTCCCCAGCATTGGAGAAATCCTTCATGGTGAATCCTGAAAAAGTTGAAAAGGCACTGCGGGACCTGGCAGCCTATTAAATGATCGGAACGGAGGAACGAACCTAGTAGGAAATTGCCAAGGATGTCCGTGAACTTGCCCAAAAAGTCCGAACAGGTAAGGTGAAACCTGAAGATATGGGATAAGGGTACATTAACAATCAATAAAACAGGTGATTTCTATTCCATTCAGCCAATGGGGATAATCAATCATCCCCAGAATACCACCATTCAAGTTGAGTCTATCGTCAAACGACCTTAGAATTTTCTCGGATCTTATACGTTGCAGCAAGTCGGGCAAATATTAAACTTTATCTTGTATTATTGGAGACGAGACTACAGCGAGTATAGACCAAGCACCTGAAGAGTAATGTTCGAACAAGTTGACTATTTCATAAATTACTATTACTTTCAATAGTTCACATAATACAGATTAGTAAACATCAAAATCAGCCGTTTATATCGGGGTTGAATCTTAAAAATGAACGTAAGTCTAGCAACTATAAAAAAGGTTGCCAGGCTTTTTTTGCGCTAAATAAAATCTATAGAAGCGTGAAAAAATAATCTATTTGATTACGATAGAGAGGGCATATAATATCTCGACCGATTTTTTTAAATGGCTCTTTTCGTAAAGATTGTTGTTTTTAAAACGAAACTATTTAAGGTTGATTGGAGCGGAAGTGCGAGACTCCTGCGGGAGCAGCGGGACAGGTGAGACCCCACAGGCGTTTACGCCGAGGAGGCTCACCGCCCGCACCAAGGAAAGCGAGCATCTGGAGGGGAAGTCAACCACAACTCACTACCTGGTAAATAGCAACAAAGTATGTGAAAACAGCCTTTTAAAAACACTTTATTTCGCGGTGATTTTTTGAAAAAATTTCATTTTGTAAGGATGTATTGAACAAAAGCGCGGCATTATATGGTAAATGATTCTGGGTAAAGGAGACTTACTGGACAATTCTCCAATAATAAACTATTAGCTAGGGTATTTGAAAGTACATATTATGGAATTGTAATTGTCGATAAATTCGATATATTAGCAATGAATATTGTGAATTTTTAAATGTTGTACGCGGTACAGTGATTGGTGAACATGTTAAGTATTACCCAAAACTTAGCTTAAACGGGCGGTAGGAGGAAGAAACGAAATAACATGTTGTGTTTTTTTACTTTTTTTTCAGATGAAAGCAAGCCTATGGACTGGCTTGCCTTCTTTAATGAGCTCCAGCTTCTTTAGTTTTTTATGAAATGAAAAAACATTTATTTGATTCGGAATCTGTGGCATTTTTATCCTGCTCTATACCGATTTTGGCAGAAAATAAATTTCAAGTTCATCTTATATTTTATATGAAATCCCTAACAATGTTTGTCATAATAAGAAAGTAGGAAGGGGGAACATCATGCTTCGATTATACGGGGCTTTAATCGGCCTTAGTTTGATATGGGGTTTATCGTTTGTTTTTATGAAGTGGCTGCTCCCGCCAGCGGGCATTTGGGGAATTGTTTTTCTCCGCTGTTTGGCAGGTGCTGTTATGCTGCTTCCCATTTTATGGTTGAAGCGCAGGGATATCAACTGGAAATTGCCGTGGAAAGCACTGGTCGTTGTCGGAATCTTCAATTGTGGATTAGCATGGGGATTAATAGCTTTAAGTGAAACAGAGATTAACAGCAGCACGGCATCGATTCTTAATGCAACCACTCCGATCTGGACGGGGATCATCGGATTTATCATTTTTTCATATGTTTTAACCGCCCGACAATGGGTGGGCATTCTTATCGGTTTTTTCGGAATTCTAGTATTGATGGATTTTCAAGTCGGTCAGCTTTTCGGCAAGGAATTCATTGGGATTGGGACAATGCTGCTAGCGTCCACCTGTTATGGTTTTGCCGGCCAATTTACGAAAAGATTTCTTTCCAATACCAGCATATTGGTCATTACGACGTTTACGCTGCTCACGGGTGCCGTTATCGGTTTGATCGGGATGCTGATAACAGAGCCGATTAAGCCAGTGATGTTGTTGGAACCGCTAACGATTTTATCCATAGTCGGACTTGGGTGCTTTGGCTCTGGGCTAGGACAGCTGATCTATTTCTACATCAATAAAAATGGCAGCCCAGAATTAGCCGCAACGGTCACATATCTTATTCCTGGAACCGCTATGGTTTGGGGCTATGTCCTGCTGGGAGAAGCGATTAATCCTAATGTAATTATTGGCCTGCTTATTATTTTCGCAGGAGTTTATCTTTCTTCTAAGAAGTCAAAAGTAAATGATGGTACAAATTCTTCATCCGAAAAACAAGGGGAATTGCGTCAAGTAAAATAAAAAAACAAAACGAAATAGCCCTCACGTAAAGGATTTGTTTTTTCCTGGGGGCTTTCGTATTAAAACACATTTAATTCTGATTCAATTTTGCCAAAGAAGTGATGGATCGTCTTTGCCGCGACTTATAGCTATAGCAGTAACCTATATTCTAAAATGGTATTTGCTTTAGGGGATATTATAAAAATGAAAATGGACAAGGACGTTTTTTTTTTGCCTAAATTATTTTGAAGTTGAGATATATTAATTTGAGGTAATGTTGTTGACAACAAATGTTATTCATGATAAATTATCTTTAAATAAAGATATATTAATTCGAGATAATAAACCTCCTTTAATGAATAGGCCATTCTTATTGAAGGAAAAATGTAGGGGATAAAGAAAGAAGCTGAACATCCAAAAGTTGAATTGTTTTAATGGGAGGAATAAAATATGAACGGATTAAAAGGAATACACCACGTAACAGCCATAACAAGCAGTGCAGAAAAGAATTATGAATTTTTCACAAATATATTAGGCATGCGTTTAGTCAAGAAAACAGTTAACCAAGATGATATCCAAACGTATCACCTGTTTTTTGCTGACGATGTAGGCGGTCCAGGTACTGACATGACTTTCTTCGACTTTCCTGGTATTCCAAAAGGAGTGCATGGGACTAATGAGATTTCAAAAACATCCTTTCGTGTACCGAATGATGCAGCATTAGATTATTGGGTTAAGCGCTTCGATCGATTAGAAGTGGGGAATACAGGAATCCAAGAACAATTTGGTAAAAAGATCATTTCTTTTGTTGATTTTGATGATCAGCAATATCAATTGATCTCAGATGAAAACAATGAAGGGATTGCAGCTGGAATCCCTTGGCAAAAAGGACCGATTCCCCTGGAGTATGCAATTACAGGATTAGGACCAATTTTCATTCGCATCGCCAACTTCGAATACTTTAAAGAAATGATGGAAAAAGTCCTATTATTCAAAGAAATAGACACTGAAGGATCATTTCATTTATTCGAAGTAGGGGAAGGTGGGAATGGAGCACAAGTAATTGTCGAACATAATTCTATCCTTCCTCAGGCACGGCAGGGTTTTGGGACTGTTCACCATACAGCCTTCCGTGTAGAAGATCGTTCCGTTCTTGAAGAATGGATCAAAAGAATGGAAAGCTTCCAATTTCATACTTCCGGTTATGTTGATCGTCACTTTTTTGAGTCGCTTTACGTGCGAGTGGCGCCGCAAATTTTATTCGAGTTTGCCACGGATGGTCCTGGATTTATGGGGGATGAGCCATATGAAACGCTTGGGGAAAAGTTATCTTTACCACCGTTCTTAGAACCGAAAAGGGATCAAATCGAAAAGTTGGTCCGTCCCATTGATACAGTAAGAAGCACCAAGGAATTCATTAAAGAATAAATGATAGCCTTTTGCGAATTATATATTGGTTTATGCCCATACTAAAATAGGTAGAAATAAAAAATGGAATAATCATTTGAAATAGAAAAAATGCTCTGGAGGAATGAATCATGACAAAAGATTTTTACACCGCGATTAAAGAGAGACGATCATATTATGGAATCAATAAAGAAGTCCAAGTATCGGATGAGAAAATTAAAGAAATAGTTGAATTTGCGGTAAAACACACACCATCGGCTTTTAATTCCCAATCCTCCCGCCTTGTTGTTTTGACAGGCTCGGCACATGATAAATTTTGGGATATTACGACACAGGCTTTAAGGAAAGCTGTTGGAGATAGAGATTTCTCTGGTACTCAACAAAAAATGGATTCCTTTAAAGCGGGATATGGGTCAGTTTTATTCTTTGAAGATGAATCTGTGGTGAAATCACTTCAAGAACAATTTGCAACCTATGCCGATAACTTCCCAATCTGGTCTCAACAAACATCAGGCATGCATCAATTAGTTGTTTGGACTGCACTCGAAGCAGAAGGATTGGGAGCAACTTTACAGCATTATAATCCTCTAATTGATGATGAAGTGAAAAAAGAATGGGATGTTCCAAGTAACTGGAAATTGATTGCGCAAATGCCATTTGGAAATCCAACAGCTCAACCGGGTGATAAAGAGTTCAAACCACTTGAGGATCGTATAAAATTTTATAAATAAAGTGGACTGAAAAGATAAACATTGTTGAGAGCCAATTCTAATTGGCTCTCTTTTGTTTGTGCTCATTTGCCCATGTTTTCATTATTACAATAGCAAAAAATATATTTCCACTATTTTTTGCTATAAAGTGGCTATACATTTGTAAAAGTTCTATATGTAATAATTTTGCTTGTTATTCAATTCTTTAAAAATGAGAGCTATTCCTTGGTCAAGTTTTTGTATATTTGTATTGGACACGTTTATCTTTACTATTTTTTCCTGGTGAAAACCATCTATATAATTTTGACCTATCGTCTCTACCAGTACTTGTTGATTTTGTAAGTTTTTGATGAGGTGAGCACTATTTAAACGATTAGGCAGTACGATATGAGCGTTCATACATATGGATGATGGGCGATAAAAGCCTTGAGCAGAGTGCTTTTCTAGAGCATCATATAGCAATTTTGCACGCCCTAGATAGGACAGACGTACTTTGTTTCTATGGCGTTCAAACATACCGCTCTTTATATAGATTTCCAAGGCTGCTTGTGAAATCATTGAACTATCAATATCCGCTGTTCTTTTATATAGTTGAAAGTTGACCGCTAATGGTTTAGGCAATACGGCAACACCTATGCGCAATCCTGGAAACATTATTTTAGAGAAGCTTTTTAAATAAATGACCATGTGATGAGTATCCCCGGAAAAAATGGGGTCTACCTTCATATTCTCTTCGAAATCTGCTAAATAATCATCTTCTACAATATAGACACCATATTTTACAGCAAGTTTTAGTATCTCTTCTCTGTCCTTTTTAGAGTAAGAAGTCCCTAACGGATTATGGAAACGGGGCATCGTATAAAAGAATTTAATTTTCTGACTGCTGAAAATCCGCTCTAATTCCCCAAAATCAATACCTGCTGCTGTTCGTTGGATTCCTAGCACGGAAATCTTGTACGCTTTCAATTGCTCCACAAACAGATGATAACTAGGCTGTTCAACAAGTATATGGGTACGTTCATTAGGAAATGGGATGAACGTTAATAAGGAAAGGGCTTGTTGCACGCCAGAAGTAATGAAAATCTGTTCTTCTTTTGCGAAAACCTGATACTGCTCTAATTGTTTTTGTATCACTTTAATTAAAGAGGGTAGTCCTTTTGGGGTGCCATAGATAAACAATTCTTGCTGATAGGTATCGATGGCTTTGTTGATACAATGTTGAAAGTCATGATAGGGAAATTGATGCCAAGAGGGGGCGGAGGTAACAAAGTCGATTTCCGCTGTTGGTTCACTTTTACCATCAAATTCTTTTTGCACGACATAATATCCACTTTTAGGAACCGCGTAGATTAAATGCCTCTTTTCCAATTCTTGCAGGGCTTTCAAGACTGTACTTTTGCTACATTGATGTTGTTCGCTTAATCGACGAATCGATGGGAGTTTAAAGCCCGCTTTGAGCTGTCCATTTTGGATCAGAGATTCAAATTCATCAAACAAAGCTTCGTATTTTAACATGAATTCCTCCTAAAAACTGTACCGTTACAGATGCTTCTTATTTGTATTGTATCGTAGTGAAGCTTTTAATACGATATTAACAACCGGCCGGGTGTTGAAAAGGAGGAATTACTTAATATGCCAGAACAAAAAAAGCCTATTTTGCGGCGATACTATATGCTTTTATTATTGGATTTTCATTTATTTTCACAAAAATATCATTAATGGAAGCGAGTCCGCTAGATATATTGGCACATAGATTTACGATGGCTTTTTTGATCGCGATAATTTATAAGCTGTATAGGAGGACATCAGTGAAAATGAGTGCAAAGGATACTTTGAAAATTCTTCCGTTGGTGCTCCTTTATCCAATTTCATTCTTTACCTTTCAAGTGTTTGGTCTCGTATATATCTCATCTTCAGAGGCGGGTATTATCCAAGCGACCATACCAATTTTCACGTTATTATCAGCTTCATTATTTTTGAAAGAATATGCGGGTAAAAGTCAAAAATTTTTCCTTTATTTTTCAGTGATGGGGGTCATCTTTATCTTTGTCATGAATGACTTGCAACTTGAGGCTCATAGTTTGAAAGGAACGATCCTGATCTTATTATCCTCAATTGCTGCCGCTCTCTATAATGTGGTAGCAAGGACATTAACAAAGCAATATTCACTATTTACGTTAACTTATGTGATGACGTTCTTTGGTTTTGTTGCTTTTAATAGTATGGCCATCATCAACCATATAATTAATCAATCAATTAGTAGCTTTTTTTTACCCTTAACAAGTAGTTCATTTCTTATTTCAATCGTATATCTTGGTGCTTTATCGTCACTGCTTACTGGTTTTTTATCAAACTATGCATTATCTATATTACCTGCCTCTAAAATGAGCGTTTTTAGTAATTTAGCGACATTGATTACGATCATAGCTGGGGTAATTTTCTTACATGAAACCATTCACTATTATCACGTTGTAGGTGCAATGATTATTCTTGTTGGTGTAATCGGCACGAACTATTTTGGTGGAAATCGGTCAAAGCATATTAGTAAAACTATTGCCGAGCCATTGATGAAAAGGGAGGTAAAGTGAATGAATAAATATGTGTTGTTACTCTTGATTAGTGGTATATGGGGATCTCAATTCTTCTTTATTGCATTAGTTATAGATGATGTTGGGGTTATTACTTTGTCAGCCATCAAAGCATGTATCGGTGGTATCTGTTTATTCTTCATTGGTTTTTTCTTATCAAAAGAAGAGCGCAGAGTAAATAGGAGTTTTTATAAATGGTATATAATCATTGCGGTTTTCGAAGTTGTACTGCCATTCGCGTTTATTGCACAAGGGCAGAAAACGGTGCCTAGCAGTATCGCAGCGATGCTGATTGGAATGGTTCCTGTCTTTACCATCCTCTTTTTAATAGCATTTTTCAAAAGAAAAAGCACAAGGGGGGAGATTAGAAGTATCCTATTCGGGTTTGCAGGTATTGCTTTCCTATCCTGGCCAACACAAGGATTCCAAGACTTTTTTAACAGTATTCAGGGTAGTATCCTATTGATATTGGCCGCCATGAGTTTTGGATTATCATTGATTATCATGGAGAAATTAAACGAGGGGTCTTCCGTTATTCATATGAGAAATGTATTACTGATTGCCAGTGCATTTCTAATCCCCATGTCCCTTTTGTTTGAGCAATCTTTCAAATTGGATATAGAACCATCTCAATCCATCTACTTAGCGATTTTAGGCATATTCCATGCGGGTGTTGTTTACGCATTATTTAATAGGCTGATTCGGCAAGAAGGCGCTTTATTTACTTCATTTAGTAATTATATAGTGCCTGTCATCGGAATGATTTTAGGCTTTTACTTTTTACATGAAGCCCTGTCTATTCATCAATTGATTGGAATGGGTATAATTATGATGTCATTAGTTTTTTTAGACAAAAAATTAATGAAAAAGTTGATAAGAAAGTAGTTTTTTATATGCTCTGGTCCATAGCTTTGTACAAATAAACGCAGTACTTTTAGAATTCGTAAAAATGGCGATGCGAAAGTGGTTAAAGGGAGGCAGGTTTAATTTATCTTTGTAAGATGGAATGATTGATAGAGATAGCAAAAGAACTACAAACTTTTTTATGATAACTAGATTCTATATCGACGCTATTAAGTACTTCAATTATTGTAGAAGAAGCATCTACTGAGGTTTAAGCAGATGCTTCTTTTACTGAAAAGTTATTATCGCAACCAGCAATAAATCCTTATGTTTTTATTTATTCTGCATTAGATAGTGAAGATTTTTTCTCCATCTTCATTATAATAAATCCACTCCAGGCAAACATTAAGGATGCAAGATAAAAGATGCTTCCAATCGTTAAAAAGTCGACTAAATATCCGGTTGCAATCACGGCAGCTGCAGCACCAATGGATGTCCAAACATGGTAGTTTCCAATTTCCTTACCCGCAGTTGTTTTCTTAACATACCTTGCAAGTACCGTTTTTTCAGTATTTTTTTGAACAGCCCCAAGAACCCCCATAATAATCTGCAGGAGATAGACATGCCAAATTTCATATGCGAGAGGAAAGGCAAGAAGGATAAGTGCCATCCCCCATGAATAGATAAGGAGAAATGCTTTGTCACCGGCTTTATCCGTTAATTTTCCGATTAAAGGGTAACTAAGTGCTGCAGTCAGTGAGAATATGCCATATGCCCATCCGAATTGCGAATAGCTGGTACCTACATTTTTGATTAGCAAAATATAAAAAGGGAAGATCATGCTGGCAGCCATTCCAACAGTGCCTTGGTAAAAAACGAAACGTTTATAATTCATGGATGGTACTCCTCATAGAAAAGATTCATGAAGCGGTTATCAGGATCATATTTCTTTTTTAATTGAAAGAATTCCTTAGTGCGCGGATAGGCTTCAAATAATTGTGTCTTGGTTGGATACCCATAATAGGGCAAATAGTAGCTGCCATTATGGTCAAGCGTCACATTGATCATGTCGCGGATGACCCTTCCCGTATTTTCCTTACTTTCGTTATCTGTCCCTTGATTGATGAGCATTACTAGAGCGAACATATCATCTTTGGCATAGGACATGAGTGATTCATCATTATGTTCCACATAACGAATTGTAATATTTAATAAATTAAAATCTTTTTCATCGAATAAAGTTTTTCTTAGATCATCGATATAATCAGCAAATTGATCAATCGGAACGAAGTATTCTTGCAGCACTTCAGTTTTGGAGGGATTGCTGTAATCCATAAAGGCAGAATCCGACCGCATCACATTGTTCCTGGAAACCAAGTTACCATCAATATTGGCCGTGTAAGTCTCCTGAGTTTCCCAAAACCTTTTTTTACCCCAGTCATTATAACGCGATAGACCAAGAAAGAATTTAGGCACGGCAACGATCGTTTCCCGTTTGAGAGTATTGTAGTTTGATAGCTGTGCTTGGTCATTTGCCCTATAATAATCCGTTACATACATTTCGTCCAAATAGGAGCCAGGAGCAACAGATATTCTTGCCAGATGCATTTTGACATCATCGTTTTGAAGAACGTCTCTTTTAAAATACGATGTATATTCATCATAATGGAGTGATTTAGTTTTAATTTTATAAAGTTCGTCATCGGTAAGGTGGAGTGTCACATCAAGTATCACTCCAAATAAACCGTATCCGCCAATAACCGAAGAGAAGAGCTCAGGATTTTCTTCGCGGCTCACCGTCAGGATTTGTCCTTTCGCGTTAAGCAATCTAAAAGATTCCACGGTTTCTATCAAGGCATGATGACGGATATCGCGGCCATGGACATTAACGCTCAAAGAACCGCCTATGGTAAAAATGTTTTGGGATTGACTGACCTTCAGTGCAAGTCCATATGGGTTGATATATCTCTGTAGATCAGCCCAGGTTGCTCCGCTTTCTACCGTGATGCGTTTTTCTTTTACATCCAAATCAAGGATCTTATCATATTGCTTCATATCAAGCAGGATGCCTTTTGGATATAGTGTCTGTCCCCCTTGGCTATGCTGCATACCGGCAATGGAAATGGGATCATCATTTTTTGCAGCTTCCAAAACGACCTTTTTGATTGCTTCTTCACTATCTTCTGCATTTATCGCTTTCATTTTAACTGGCATCAGCCGGCTGATATCTTCTGCAATAGGGTGGTCAAGCTTGAAATGGAAGGCCTGCAGGGAAAAACCAAATAATATTGCATATAGGATGATAAAGAAAAATCGTTTCATATAACTAGCTTTCGACTCCTCGTTAAAACTGTATGACACTCAAGTGAAATAATAAAAATGTATGAACTTTATAGAATAATGGAGTTACCACACCGTTCAGTGAGATTGCTGGGATTAATATTCATTTAACAGTCAGCTGTTTTATCTAATGCGGACCAGTAAATCACTTTCATTTTCTTCTTCCAGAAAAACAGATCAATTTCCGTATCATCCGGGAAAGAATGGAAGGCTTCGCAATAGTATTCATGGACTTCTGTGAACCCTACTAAAAAAATATCCGATTTTGTTGAAAAGTGTTGGTAAAATGACCCTTTTGACGTGCGGCTTTTTTCACGATTTCGTCAACTGTAACTTTATCATAACCTTTTTCGCTAAATAGCTTTAAGGATATTTTTAAAATTTCTTCACGAGTCTTATCTCCCCTATGCTGTTTCTTTCTTGGATCAATCATGGAAAAATATGCGAGGGATAATTGACAGAATATTCCTGTGTAGTTTAATATCAGACTACAGTCTAGTTAGAGAGCGGATAGTCTATTTAATCTATCGTAAATTATGAATAATCACAACGCTTTCTTCATTTCATTTGGGATATTACGAAAGCGCTTTCGAACGTTCCGGATCATGTATGAGGGGATGTTAATCCAATGAAATCAAGAGGTTTTTCTAAAAATGGGTGAAAAGGGTGGTTAAAGTTTCCTAAAGATCTCTATCCAATCAGTAACTTTCATGAACGAAGGGTTATTTCATCCTGTGGATATGGACTCGTTTAATAATATTGTTGGGTTAATGAATGTAAATGGAGGGGAGGTGGTATTGAATTTGGTGGTCTCGGGATTGAACCAGAGAGTCGGGGAGCAAGGAAAGGTCCGCTATAATCGTATGTTTTTTGGGAAAGGGTAGCTTGAAAAGGGAGGAAATAATCATGAATCATTTCAGTGGTGAAATAGAGAAAAGAACGATTAATAAAACGATGAGACGCATTCTTCCATTTATCTTGATCCTTTATAGCATTGCATACTTGGACAGGGTCAATTTAGGCTATGCTGCTTTACAAATGAACGCAGAATTAGCCTTATCCGCTGAGGTTTTTGGATTGCTTTCCGGTATTTTCTTTATTGGCTATTTCTTCTTTGAAGTTCCAAGCAACATGATCATGCATAAAGTGGGAGCTCGGATATGGATTGCCCGTATAATGATTTCGTGGGGACTTGTTGTCATATTAACAGGTTTTGCGCAAACAACGATGCATTTATACATTCTCCGTTTTTTATTAGGTGTCGCCGAAGCTGGATTTTTCCCTGGTATAATTTTGTATTTAACATATTGGTTCAGGGCCCGCGAAAGAGGACGGGCAACAGCGGCCCTGCTTTTAGCCTTACCGATTGGCGGATTGATTGGTGCACCTGTGTCGACATGGATTCTTGACAATATTTCCTGGTTCGGTATGGCAGGGTGGAGATGGATGTTCATCCTTGAAGGCATTCCGGCCATTATTATTGGAGTTGTTGTTGTTTTCTATTTAACTAATAGGCCCACTAACGCTAAATGGTTATCTAAGGAAGAAAGCGTTTGGTTAGAAGGGGAGTTGAGTGCTGAAAGAAAAGTAAGCTCGAAAATAAATAAAGTCACTAAGCTTGATATGCTGAAAGATTCGAAAATCTGGAAGTTGTCACTTTTTTATTTCGCTGGGTACACATCTATCTATGGATTGTCATTCTGGATGCCAACCATCATAAAATCTTTATCGGAAAATGCAACAACCAATTTAGAAATAGGCTGGTTAGCGATGATTCCTTCGTTAGTCGGTATACCTGCGGTTATATTTGTTGGCTGGAATTCTGATCGGACGAATGCACATAAACCACACTTGCTTGTTTGTCTCCTGATAGCAGTTACCGGATTTATCGGGTGCGGCTTTTCAGATGGTGTCTTTATGATGGTGCTGATGTTAACGATTACATCATTCGGGTTATACGGTTTCAGTGGATGCTTCTTTGCTTATATGACATTTTTCTTCACTGAGTCCACTGCACCAGTTGGCATAGCCCTAGTCAATTCATTTGCAGCATTGGGCGGTTTTGTAGGACCGATGATTCTTGGAACTGTTGCCTTTACTCAAGGTATGTTTATTTTATCAGGATTACTTGTGATAGGAGTCATCACTCTATTATCATTAAAATTGTCAAGTGCTCCAGAAGAAAACACCATTAAAGAAGTTGAAGTCAATATTAATCATTTATAACAGATCTAACTGAAAACTAAAAAAAGAAACATCATTGGAAACCACAAGTTTCTATGGTGTTTTTTTAATATTTTCATATAGTTATACCGCTAATAACGTGTTAGATATGGTACCTTCCATGGATATAAAATAACGTTTGGGCATGTCAAAATTAACCTAATCGCAGGTTCTGCTTAATATGACTTGTTTGAAGTATTCGGCGGGATTAGAATGGAGATTAGATACAAGTTACTTTGTAAAGGCCAGGGATTCCTTTTCTTTCAAAGGCTGACTTCATATTTATATGATGAAAGGAATATGAAGTGGAAATGGGGGGATGTTGTGGAAATTCATTTGGTGGCAAAAGATGAGATTGAGGCTCAAGGAATTCGTTGGATAGTCGAGTCGCACCTAACGGGAGTTAGACTTATCTTATGGAAAACGATTGAAGAATTTGAAAAGGGCATTCGTAATCAGCAACCGGAATTCGTTATTTTGGATATGGATATTTGGACGGATGAAAGTGAGGCGATGGGTGTTTCGTTAAAGCGGAGGGGAATTCGATGGTTAGGCATTTCATCTGAGCGAATCTTTCAAACAGCTTATCGGGCCTTGCGTTTTCGTGCGGAAGATGTCCTATTCCGTCCTTTTTCTTCAGCGGATTTGGTAAAGCATATCCAACAATTGCGTTTTCAATTGAGAAATGATCAAGGTCTTTTCTCGACAGACGCCATGCATGATGAGAAAACACTTGATATTGGTTATCCTGATTTCTTCTTGACAGACCGGAGGCATGAAAGTCGAATAACCATGGTGGCATTTTTGACACCTGATAACAAGACCCTTCCTTTAGTTTATGATAAACTGCAACGATATTCTTTTACTGGTAAGAATCAAATCTTCGCTTTATCGGATTTTATTTTATGCGTCCAGGAAACAAAGGAAACTGATGTATATAAGGAAGAATACCAAGCGTTCCTGGCCCACTGGAAAGAAAGAATGGATGAGCCTCTTGCTATCATAATAAAAGCGGCAAATCCTGATGAATCTTTAAAAAGGATGTACCAGCAAACACGTGAATTTACAAGACAAATCTTTTTCGATGGATATGATATCATTTTAGCCGAAAGTCAACAAACTTCGCCTCAGGAGATGGATCCATTCCTCACTCCCCTTGAACAAAGACTTTGGATAGAAATGCTCGAAAGACGGGATGCAAAAGCCATTAGGAACTGGATCGAACGTGAATTCCTTACTTTTCAACAACCATACCCTGACCCGGAAATCGTTCGTATTCGCCTTACAAGCGTACTTGCGCAGATCCGTAGGCATATGAAATCATATAATTTGCAAAATGCTTCACTAGAAGCAATATACTATGACGTATTTCAGCAAATCGTCCATAAACCAGTCATTCATCAAATAGTAAAAGAGCTGCATGCGTTCACCACCCATTTACTTCTGCAGGATCATGGGCAATTACAGGAAGGAGCTCGTACACTTAGCGAAAAAGCAAGAGAGCTGATCGAGTCCAACTATTGGGACGCCCAGTGGAATCTAGCGACCTGTGCAGATACTCTGCGTGTCAATAAAAGCACACTCAGCCGTCGTTTTGCGGCTGAATCCGGCGAGTCTTTTCGCAATACGCTGCATCAAGTTCGAATTAGGGAAGCTAAACGCTTATTAAAGGAAACGGATTTATCATTGGAGGAAATCGCACAATTAGCCGGTTATTCACATCAAACCTATTTCAATGCCAAATTCAAACTGCTTGAAGCTTGTACACCATCAGCTTATCGGTCTGGATTATAAAAAAGGACGATTCAGTTATATTGAATCGTCCTTTTTTTAAATGTTAATACTATTCATAAAAAAGTAAAGTTAACTACAAAACTTTGATTTATTTTATAAAATAATCATTAAATTATAATAAATTATTCTGAATTTTTCATATAGAATGAAAATATAACAAAAACAAGGGGGAAATAAAAATGAACACGATTACAAACAAGGTTATCCGCTATACAGGTACTGATTTGCATACGAAAGGATGGCAACAAGAGGCAGTGCTTAGAATGCTGATGAATAATCTGGATCCTGAAGTCGCAGAACGTCCAGAAGATTTGGTGGTATATGGAGGGATTGGGAAAGCAGCTCGTAACTGGGAATGCTTTGATGCAATCGTCAAATCACTAAAAGAGCTTGAAGAAGATGAAACTTTATTGGTCCAATCAGGGAAACCGGTGGCCATTTTTAAAACGCATACGGATGCACCACGTGTCCTGCTTGCAAATTCAAATATCGTCCCGGCGTATGCGAACTGGGAAACATTCCATGAACTTGATAAAAAGGGATTGATGATGTATGGGCAAATGACAGCTGGTAGCTGGATTTATATTGGTTCGCAAGGTATCGTTCAGGGTACTTACGAGACATTTGCCGAGCTTGCTAAACAACATTTCAATAACTCGTTAAAAGGCACCATTACTCTAACTGCAGGTTTAGGCGGAATGGGGGGGGCACAGCCGCTAGCAGTTACGATGAACGGTGGTGTCTGTATCGGGATCGATGTTGATGAGACAAGAATTGACAGGAGGATTGAGACCCGTTATACCGATGTGAAAACGGATTCTTTGGATGAAGCCATTCGTTTAGCTAAAGAAGCAAAACTTGCTGGAAAAGCTTTATCTATCGGTTTGATTGGGAATGCGTCCGATCTTCTTCCTGAAATGATCGCAAGGAACTTTATTCCGGATGTCCTGACTGATCAAACTTCCGCCCATGATCCGCTAAATGGATATACACCTTCAGGTTTGTCTATGAAGGAAGCTGCAGAATTACGGAATGCGAATCCGGAAGAGTATATTAAACTCTCTAAAGCTTCAATGGCCAAACATGTAAGGGCGATGCTTGAAATGATGGAAAAAGGAGCCGTGACGTTTGATTATGGCAACAATATCCGTCAAGTTGCGAAAGATGAAGGGGTAGAGAATGCTTTTGACTTCCCGGGCTTCGTTCCAGCTTATATCCGTCCACAATTTTGTGAAGGTAAAGGTCCATTCCGCTGGGTGGCTTTATCTGGTGATCCAGAAGACATCTATAAAACAGACCAAGCGATTTTACGCGAATTCGCTGATAATGAACATTTATGTAACTGGATCAGGATGGCTCAAGAAAAAATCCAGTTCCAAGGCCTGCCGTCCCGCATATGCTGGCTTGGTTATGGGGAGCGCGCCCGTTTTGGTAAAATCCTAAATGATATGGTTGCAAGCGGTGAATTGAAGGCCCCGATAGTAATTGGGCGTGACCATTTGGATTCAGGCTCTGTTGCTTCGCCAAATCGTGAAACGGAAGCCATGAAGGATGGTTCGGATGTAGTAGCTGACTGGCCGATCTTAAATGCAATGGTGAATGCAGTGGGCGGTGCAACCTGGGTTTCCGTACATCATGGCGGCGGCGTAGGAATGGGTTACTCCATGCATGCAGGCGTTGTAATTGTGGCAGACGGAACCAAAGAAGCAGGAGCAAGGATTGAGCGAGTGTTGACAACGGACCCTGGGATGGGCGTAGTGCGTCATGTTGATGCAGGGTATGAACTGGCAGAGGAAACAGCCCGTGAAAGAGGAATTAATATCCCAATGCTTAATAAAGGAATTGATAAACAATGAAAAAACCAATTTGGATAAAACATGCCACTCAACTTGCTACCCTTACATCTGATAGGAAAGGTCCTCGTTCCAAAGAGGCAATGTCGGAGCTGGGGTTGATTGAAGATGGAAGCATATGGATGGAATCTGGTTTGATCCAAGCGATCGGTACGACCAAGGAATTGGAAGAACTCTATGCAGATAGAATGCATGAAGCTGAAGTTTTCGATGCTTCTGGCCATTTAGTGACGCCAGGGCTAGTTGATCCCCATACGCATGTTGTATATGGCGGGAGTCGTGAGCGTGAATTTGAAATGCGTCTTGAAGGTGCAACATATATGGACATAATGAACGGGGGCGGGGGCATTCATGCAACAACCCGCATGACCCGGGAAGCAAGTGAAGAAGAGTTGATGGAACAAACCACAAGGCGTCTTGATTCGTTTCTCGCTCATGGCGTGACTACAGTAGAAGGTAAAAGCGGTTACGGAATGAATTTGGAAACTGAGTTAAAGCAATTGCGGGTGATGAAGAAGTTACAGGAGGAGCATCCGATTGACCTTGTTCCTACTTTTATGGGAGCCCATGCAGTTCCAAAGGATTATAAAGGCCGTGAGGATGAATTTGTCGACCATTTGATAAATGATATGCTTCCAATTGTCTCTGAAGAGAAGCTTGCTGAATTCAATGATGTATTTTGTGAAAAGGGGGTTTTTACCCCTGAACAATCAGAGCGTATTTTAAAGGCGGGAAAAAAGTACGGTTTGATCCCTAAAATTCATGCCGATGAAATTGAGCCATACGGTGGAGCAGAACTGGCTGCCGAAATAGGAGCGATTTCAGCTGAACATTTATTAAAGGCTTCCGAAGAGGGGATTCAAGCTATGGCTAAGTCAGGAACCATTGCCTGCTTGCTTCCAGCCACAGCTTTGTATTTAAGAGAAGATGCGGCTCCAGGACGCCGAATGGTTGATGAAGGTGTAGCGGTTGCCATTTCGACTGATTGCAATCCTGGATCCTCGCCGACGACTTCTATGCCTCTTGTCATGAACCTGGCATGCATCTCGATGCGGCTTACCCCTGCTGAAGCACTAACGGCGGCAACATACAATGCTGCTTGTGCAATCAACAGACAAGAAAAGGTAGGTTCGCTTGAAGTCGGAAAACAAGCCGATGTCGTTTTATGGAATGTAGAAAACTATCAGGAATTGCAATATTTATTTGGAGTTAATCACGTTAAGTCCGTATGGAAAAAGGGTGTTCAAGTTGTGAATGATAGAGTGAAGGCTGTATCCAAAAGCCTGACTGGTCTATAAAATTCACTAAAAGAACAGAGCCATACCCATCGCCAATCATTTGCTTGACCGTATCTCTCATGATACAGCCATTTGATGGAGTTCAATCAGTGTATCAGGAGCCTCTTTACATCCGCTGAAATTTCAGTGGATGTAAAAAGGCTTTGATACCTTACAAAATGAAAAAAAAACTAGATAAAGGGCAGGATTACTGTTTTTATATTTAAAATCAGTAAGTAATGCCGCTCTCTAATAAACATCAAGGCGGGGATTACATGTTGAGAAATAACTATCGTTATTTTATCATTTTTATGATTATTCTTATTACAATCATTAATTATATTGATAGAGGTGCACTTTCATATGCCCAAGCTGAAATCATCAAGGAGTTCAATTTAGATCCAGTAAGTTGGGGAGCAATACTAGGTTACTTTGGATATGGTTATATATTCGGCGCACTATTTGGAGGAGCATTGGCAGATAAAAAAGGCCCGAAATTCATGTGGATCATTGCTGGAACCACATGGTCTTTTTTTGAAATCGGGACAATATTCGCAGGTCACATAGGTGCAGCATTTTTTGGAGGGTCAGCATTAGCAGGATTTGCTGTATTTCGTGTATTATTTGGGTTTGCTGAAGGACCTACCTTATCAACGATGAACCGAACGATGGCAAACTGGGTATCCCCTAAAGAAAAAGGGTTTGCTGTAGCACTTGGATTAGTTGGAACGCCAATTGGAGCATTAATTACTGCACCCATCGTAGTAGGTCTTCTAACATTCACTAACTGGAAAGTAACATTTGTTATTCTCGGTATATTAGGCTTTATTTGGGTAGCAATTTGGAATAAAGTATTTACAAACTTACCTGAAGATCATCCAAGAGTCTCGAAAACCGAACTAGAAGAAATTCGAAGAGCAGATATTTTAATTAAAGGTGAGACGAAATTAGACGAACAAATAAATGTGCCATGGTACCATTTTTTTAAAAACCCTACGTTAGTATTTAATGCCATTGGATATTTTGCCTTTTTATATGTAAATATTTTATTACTTACATGGACCCCAAAATATCTGCAAGATGAATTTAATTATTCACTTTCTTCTCTTTCATATATTGGTATGATTCCCTGGGTAGGAGCTATTATCACTGGACTATTAGGTGGTAAAATCTCCGATATATTACGTAGAAAAACAGGGAATTTACGTATTGCCAGATCTTGGTTCACAGTAGCATCCTTATTTTGTACAGCTGTTTGTTTTATGTTGATCCCAACTGTCGAGAGTGCTGCAGCAGTACTTGCATTAATGTGTATAGGCAATGCCTTTAATTATTTACCAAATTCCATCTATTGGATTGTGGTTCTGGATACAGAACCAAATAAAGCAGGAACTTTTGGGGGAGTAACTCATTTTATTGCGAATCTAGCGACTATTATTGCCCCAACCCTAACAGGAAGTCTTGTCGCCATATATGGATATAATGCCATGTTTATCGCAGCTTCAATAGCCGTAACGATTGGCATGATAGCCATGGTTTTCGTGAAACCAGGCAAACAAGGTAACTCATCTGAAACTACCCATAATCTGGTTAGCTAAGATAAGTCATCATGTGTGTATTGATAACAGATTATGTTTAATATTTATTTCATTTCACTTTAAAAAGAATAAAAAAGCCGTTGCTTCATTTCAGAAGAAGTAACAGGAAGAGCATCCGATTGAACCAGTTCCTACTATTATGAGAGCCCATGCGGTTCCCAAGGATTATAAGGGCCATGAGGATGAATTTGTCGATCATCTGATTAATGATATGCTTCCAATCTTCTCTGAATAAAAGCTTGCTGAATTCAATGATTGATGGCTTTTGTGAAAAGGGAGTCTTTACCCCTGAACAATCAGAGGGTATTTTAAAGGCCGGGAAAAAGTACGGATTGATCCTAAAATTCATGCTGATGAAATAGAACCAAACGAGGGCGCGGAACTAGCTGCCAAAATAGGGGTTATTTCTGCTGAGCATTTATTAAAGGCTTCCGAAGAGGGATTCAAGTAATGGCTAAGTCAGGAACCATTGCCCGCTTGCTTCCAGCCACAGCTTTGAATTTAAGAGAAGATGCGGCCCAAGGACACTGAATGGTTGAGGAAGGTGTAGCTGTTGCCATTTAGACCGATTGCAATCCCGGATCCTCGCCGCCAACTTTTCTAAGCCTCTTGTCATGAACCTGGCATGAATCGCGATGCGTTTTACACCTGCTGAAGCACTTACGGCGGTAACATACAATACTTCTTGTGCAATCAACAGCAAGAAAAGGTAGGTTCGCTTGAAGTCGGAAATCCAGCGGATGGAATGGGCTATAGAAGTACTTGTCAACATGTAATAGTGCTGAATCGTAGGATGGTGGATTATCATCCTACCCATTGTCAGCGTTAAATACTTTACCGCTTTACAGTGAAGATTAAGTAAAGGTATTTTAAGGGAATCGTGGAATAAACCCTTCTATGTGGAGGAGATATTATATGGATAATCACTATCCATTCGAAGAATGGTTTTAAAATGTTTGAGTTTTACACAGAAAAGGAAGCAAGGGAAAAATTTGAGGTAATAGAAGGCTGTAAAGTCCTTAGTGTAGTCATTTATTTCAATGATAAACAATTTGTCAAACCTTGAAACTATATATTCTTAATTAAAAAGACAAAAAAGTTAGAATGATTTGATATAAATTATAAAAAAATACTATTTTATAATTTTCATTGCTGTAATTTCATTATAGTATTAGTCTTAACCATAAAATGAAAAACTACCTGTAAGTAAATTTCTAACTTGCATGCAGGTGTACATTCTTTATTTGGTAGGGTCGGCAAAATATCATTATTTTATGTGAACTGAAAACTTCAGGGGTGCTACCGGATAATTGAAATAATGGTATTTTTTTGGATTTATATATCTGAAAAATCAAAAAATGGAGGAGATTCTTTGAACGAACAAAAATTCACAATTGACGATGCCCCTAGTAAACCATCACCTTAGTGAACTTCCTAATTTCTTAGTAGTAAATCCAGGGTAAAATAGCGGCTACATGATTCCACAATATACAGCTGCGGGAAACCGTCACCGATTATTTAATACGCGACCAAGTCCCGATGGTAAAGGAAGATCGGTTTTTTTATCCTGATATTGAAACGATTTATGGGCAAATTCATGAAGGAGAGATAGTCAATCTAGTCGAAATGGCGATTGGTGAAATTGAGTTCTAAAAACTATAGTGGAAGCTGTTTTACTCTGACCAATCTCAGTAAAGCGGCTCCCTTTTTCATTAAGTTAGGAATTTATTTATTTTCAGCACGCTTATAGCTGAAAGCACAGTTTTATCACAACCTATACTTTCGAAAATATCCAATCATCAAAATTGGGAGGAGGAAAGAAAAGAATGCATTATGATGTAATTGTAATTGGAGCTGGATCTATGGGAATGTCGGCAGGATATTTTCTATCTAAAAATGGACAAAAGGTATTATTATTAGACTCTTTTGTTCCTCCTCATAATAAAGGCAGTCATCATGGAGAAACAAGAATTATTAGACATGCCTATGGAGAAGGTGAAGAATATGTTTCTTTGGCACTTAAATCACAAAAACTATGGAATGAATTAGAAAAACTTACGGGAAAACAGTTATTCCTTCCAACAGGTGTACTGAATGCTGGCAGTCAAAAATCCACATTTATTAATCAAGTAATCGCGAGTTCAGAAAAATTTAATTTACCTTTAGATATCCTGGATTCAAATCAAATCCATAAAAGGTGGCCAGGTATTTCACTGCCAGAAGATTATATAGGTTGCTTTGAATCGACTTCGGGTGTGTTAAAAAGTGAAGAGTGTATTCGAGCGTATCAACAACTTGCGGAGTCACATGGTGCTAACATCATTGTGAATAGCCAAGTAAGGAAGATATTTGTTCATAGTAATGGGGTCACGATCAAAACTGATGAACAGACTTTCTACGCAGAAGCTTTAGTTGTTGCAGCAGGAGCATGGTCACCAAAACTTTTAGCAATGTTAGACTTACATGTTCCTCTAGCCCCAATCAGAAAAACATTTGCATGGTTTGAAGCAAATGAATTATATAATTACAAAAATTTCCCGGCCTTCACTTTTGATACGTCTGTAGGTACATACTATGGCTTTCCAAGTATAAATGACAGTGGTTTAAAAGTAGGAAGACATGATGGAGGAAATTACATTAATCCCGATGATTCTATAGCACGGTTTGGTGTATTGGATGAAGATGAGGGGGATTTGGTACAGTTTCTACAACAATTTATGCCTACCGGTCAAAAAATAAAACATGGAAAAAGCTGCATCTATACAATGACACCAGATGAGAACTTTATAGTGGATACACATCCTAATTATCCACACATTGCTATTGCAGCAGGTTTCTCAGGGCACGGGTTTAAATTCAGTAGTGTTATTGGAGAGATTTTAAGTGACCTTATTATTTCAGGTAAGAGTGAGAATGATATCTCAGTATTTTCTATAAATCGATTTAAATAAAAGGCTCTTTTCGTAAAGATTGTTGTTTTTAAAACGAAACTATTTAAGGTTGATTGGAGCGGAAGTGCGAGACTCCTGCGGGAGCAGCGGGACAGGTGAGACCCCACAGGCGTTTACGCCGAGGAGGCTCACCGCCCGCACCAAGGAAAGCGAGCTTCTGGAGGGGAAATCAACCACAACTCACTACCTGGTAAAAAGCAACAAAGTATGTGAAAACAGCCAAATAAAATAAGTCCTTTCCGTTTCGCATCGAATGTAAGTATATACATTTCCCTTTAAACTTGTAATCAAGACCGTTGCTTCCTTATTATAGGAAACAATGGTTTTTTTATTATTACTAGTCTACCATTCAGATTTTGATTCTAACTATATGTTAGGTTATCTAACAAAGTATTGTCGAAATAAAAAAAAATGATAGAATAAGAATATTCCGAAATATGAAACGGCAATTCCGAATTTCGGAATTTGTTGAAAGTGAAATACTTATTTTTTTCTACATATTTATAAGTTTTATTGTTCGAAATTTCTGTAAATAGGAGGAGTGTACAATGAATACAGTTGATTTGAATTCTGATTTAGGTGAGAGCTTTGGCACATATCGAATTGGAAATGATGCAGAGATTTTGGATTTTGTAACATCTGTCAATGTAGCGTGTGGATTTCATGCTGGCGATCCTACCGTTATGAGAAAAACGGTTCAACTTGCATTAGAGAAAGATGTAAAAATTGGTGCCCACCCAGGATTACAAGATTTAATTGGTTTTGGCCGACGCAATATTAATATTTCTCCACAGGAAGCTTATGATATTGTTGTCTATCAAATAGGTGCATTAAATGGCTTCTTGCAATCTGAAGGCGGGAATATGCAACATGTTAAACCACATGGTGCTTTGTACAATATGGCGGCAAAGAGTAAAGAGTTGTCCCTTGCCATTGCAGAGGCTGTATACAAGATTAATCCTGAGCTCATTTTATTTGGCCTGTCTGGAAGTGAATTAATACGTGCTGGACAGACGATTGGTTTACAAACGGCTAGTGAAGTGTTTGCGGATCGGACATATCAACAAGATGGTTCATTGACTTCTCGAATGGAAGCGCATGCAATGATAGAAAATGATGATGATGCTGTTGTACAGGTAGTTCGAATGGTTAAAGAAGGAAAGGTTTTGTCACAGCAAGGGACTGATGTGACTTTAAAGGCAGATACCATTTGTATTCATGGGGATGGAACACATGCTTTAACCTTTGCTCGTCATGTAAAAAAATCCTTAGAAATATCTGAAATTACAGTTAAGTCTATTTCTAAATAAAAATTACAAACACATAGGAGGCAGATTCCATTGGAGCCAATTAAAAATATACCTGACGAGAAAAAAGATCATTCTAAGCCAAAAACTAACCGGACATTATTACTAGGTGCAGCATTTCTTATGGCAACATCAGCCATAGGACCGGGTTTTTTAATGCAGACAACTGTTTATACCCAAAGTCTTGCAGCGAGTTTTGGGTTTGTAATTCTAATTTCAGTAATTCTTGATATTTTTGCACAAACAAATGTATGGCGCATTATTGCTGTATCTGAAAAACGGGGACAAGAGATTGCAAACATGGTTCTTCCAGGCCTGGGTTATGTTCTAGCGACACTCATTGTTATGGGAGGGCTCGCATTTAATATAGGGAACATCGCAGGTGCTGGACTTGGTCTGAATGCGATGACAGGAATATCCCCTACAACTGGAGCAGCAATTAGTGCAGTTATTGCAATATTAATTTTTGTTGTAAAAGAAGCGGGTAAAGCGATGGACCGCTTTACACAAATTGCCGGCTTTTTTATGATCTGTTTGATGATATATGTTGCATGGACAACTGCTCCTCCAATTGGAGAAGCAGTAGTGAAGACATTCGCCCCTGATAAGATTGACATTATCGCAATTGTTACTTTGGTTGGGGGGTCTGTAGGTGGCTATATTACATTTGCTGGTGGACATCGTCTATTGGATGCAGGCGTAAAAGGTGTAGGAGCACTGCCAGAAGTCACAAAGAGTTCAGTAATGGGGATTTTAATAACCACAGTTATGCGGATTGCTTTATTTTTAGCAGTTCTAGGCGTTGTATCTAAAGGCTTGCAAATTGATTCAGGAAACCCTGCGGCATCCGTTTTTCAACTTGCTGCTGGAAATGTTGGTTATAAAATCTTTGGTATTGTTATGTGGGCTGCAGCAATCACATCAGTAGTTGGCGCTGCATATACTTCTGTGTCGTTTATCAGAACATTCAGTGAAAAAATAAATAAAAGGGCTAATTGGATTATAATTGGCTTTATAGTCGTCTCAACACTTTGCTTTATGTTAATTGGCAAACCGGTTAAAGTGCTGCTTGTAGTAGGGGCAATCAATGGTCTGATTTTACCAATTGCACTTGGTACACTTTTAATTGCGGCATATAAGAAGAATATTGTGGGTGATTATAAACATCCTTTATGGTTAACGATTTCTGGTGTGTTCGTGGTAATTGTTATGGCGTTAATGGGCGGATATACTTTGATTAATCAACTGCCATCACTATTTTAATAACTAAAAGATTCAATCTAATTCATACGACTAGCAGTTTGTGAAAAACTGCTAGTTACTTATAGGAGATGTTAATATGATTAATCTTTCGCAAGCAACTCCGGCTGAATGGCGCGCAATGATCCGCAACAATGAATGGATTAAACCAACTGCTGGAATCGCAAACGGTTATGCACAAGCAAACCTTGCAATTTTAAAAAAAGAACATGCTTTTGATTTTTTATTATTTTGTCAGCGTAATCCTAAATCTTGTCCACTTCTAGACGTAACGGAGATTGGTTCTCCTATTCCTAAATTTGCTGCCCAGTCTGCTGATATACGTACAGATATTCCAAAATATCGGGTATATAAAGATGGTGAATTAGCGGAAGAAGTAACGGATATTTCAGACTATTGGGAAGATGATATGGTTGGATTTTTAATTGGGTGCAGCTTTACATTCGAACACGCCCTTTTGAATAATGATATATCGATTCGTCACATTGAAGAGGAATGTAACGTACCAATGTATAAAACGAATATTTCATGTATTGAAGCAGGGATATTTCACGGGAAAATGGTAGCGAGCATGCGTCCGATTCCTCAAAAAGATGTCGTGCGAGCGGCTCAAGTTACATCGCGTTTTCCTGCTGTTCATGGTGGTCCAATCCACATTGGAGATCCGGAGGCGATTGGCGTTTCTAACATACAGCAACCTGATTTTGGTGATGCAGTAACGATTCGTGAAGGAGAAGTGCCAGTCTTCTGGGCTTGTGGTGTAACGCCTCAATCTATCGCAATGGAAACCAAACCGTCGATTATGATTACGCATGCACCAGGATATATGTTTATAACGGATATTCGTGATGAAAAATTAGGCGTTTTATAATAGACAGAAAGAGATGAGTTCTATGCCGGAAAAGCTTTTGAATAAAACTACATGCGTACTGTCTCCCTTAGGCGATTCCGCAATCGTGATTACATTTGGGAATGAAATGAAATACGGCATCCACAAAAAAATTAAAATGTTTATGGATTTGCTTGAAGATGAACCTTTTGCTGGATTTATAGAATGTGTGCCGGCTTTTACTAATTTGACGGTTTTTTACGACCCTCTAGTTATCTATAAGAATCAAAAACAAAGCAATGAAACTGAAACCATTTCTCCCTATGAAGTGGTACGTTCGATCTTGGAAACGAAATTAGAGGATTTAAAAGATGATAAAAAGCTCACACATCGAACGGTGTCCATTCCCGTGTGTTATGGGAATGAATATGGCCCTGATTTGGAATATGTAGCCCGTTATAATAATTTAACTACTGATGAAGTCGTCCATATTCATTCAAACGGCGAGTATTTGGCCTATATGATTGGATTTGCACCAGGCTTTCCATTTCTCGGTGGACTATCAGAAAAAATTTCAGCGCCTAGGCGTTCCTCTCCCCGAATGACCATTCCTGCAGGGGCAGTAGGAATTGCTGGTATGCAAACGGGAGTATATCCTATATCAACACCTGGTGGATGGCAATTAATCGGACAAACGCCAACCAAACTATTCTTGCCAAATGTAGATCCCCCAAGTTTATTACAAGCAGGAGACATTGTGAAATTCCATCCAATTTCTACTCAAGAGTATAAAGAAATGATTCTAAAGGAGGGGGTATAGTGAGCCTGCGTGTAATCAAGCCGGGATTATTAACTAGTATTCAGGATCTTGGAAGAAAAGGATTTCAGCAACATGGGGTGATTATAAGCGGGGCAATGGATCCATATTCCCTTCGAATTGCCAATATGTTAGTTGGTAACAAAGAAGGTGAAGCGGCCCTGGAAATTACGTTAATGGGTCCGACACTTAAAATAGAAAAAAATTGCTTGATCGCGATAACAGGTGGAAATTTATCACCTACTATTGACAGTCAGACTGTACCAATGTGGAAGCCTGTTTATGTGAAAAAAGGCACCATTCTTCGATTTGAAGGGTGTAAATCAGGTTGTAGGTCTTATTTGTCTGTTGCGGGAGGATACGCTATTTCTACAGTTATGAATAGTAAAAGCACATATTTAAGAGGGGAAATCGGCGGCTTTAAAGGAAGAGCGTTAAAAGTGGATGATGTTGTGGATTTTAATGTAACTTCTACTATTCTAATTAACCGGGAATTTAAGGAATCGTTCACCGCTCCAAAGTGGTTTGTCAATGATAAGGAGTTTATGCCAAGTCGCATGCCAGCTATTCGTTTCATAGATGGAAGCCAATCCGATTATTTTACGGACTCCAGTAAAGTCAGTTTTACAGAGAATTTGTTTAAAGTTTCAAACCAATCTGATCGTATGGGCTATAGGATATCTGGCCCTTTGCTTGAGTTAAACGAGAAACGTGAGCTATTGTCTGAAGCAGTAACTAACGGCTCTGTTCAGGTTCCTCCTGATGGAAACCCGATCATTCTCCTTGCGGATAGCCAAACAACGGGAGGATACCCTAAGATAGCTCAGGTTATTACGGCAGATTTACCAATGATCGCCCAGATCAAACCAGGGGAATCCATTCAATTTTCACGAGTAACCTTAAAAGAAGCCGAGCAGCTTTTCCTTCAAAAAGAACAACAATTGAAAGAATTGAAGGTTTCGATTTCATTAGCCCTAAAAAAACAGCAGGTTATATAGTTACTTCATCAAGAAGTAACAAAAAGGAAGAAAGTACTCTTAATATTAGGGTTCTTTCTTTTTTGGTTCATTCTCCTAAAAAGCTAATATTAAGAGAAACTTCCAACGGTTCTCCTCCATTACAAGATAAAAATTTGAAAAGAGAAAATTTAATTGAAATATAGTACAACAGTTCTGTACATTAGAACTGTTTTTTTTATTTTCAAAGATAGGGGAATTTTCCCCTTAGGATGGGGAAGTTCCCCGATATGGAAAAATCGGGGCACCTCTTACAATAAAGGTATGGTAATTGTAATGAGGAGGAATAGTAATGCAGGCAAAAGTAGCAGCAAATCAAAAAACAGGAAAATCAATGGATAATGCTTTTGCATCACATTTTGCCAAGTCTATGTTTCTAGCAGTTTGCGGACTTGTAACCTTATCGTTTTTTGGCACGAGAATGTTTACACACGTAGATTTAAACCTTTATGGCTATATGGTGGGGACGATTATTTTTATTGGGGGGTTCTTTTACAGGTTTATCGCATGGGGAGAAAGGCCGCCAACAAAGATTTTCATAAAAAAAGGCATCAAACTTCTATTTAAAAAATCAACGCCTAAAACATCGGTTGAACATTTAGCAACATACAATTTCATCTGGAATAGGGGAATTTACCGATGGACTCAGCACGTTCTAATCGGCTGGGGATGTATTCTTTCCTGTTTTGTGACATTCCCCCTAGTTTTTGGATGGATGTACTTCACCATGGACGACAATGGCTACTACAACATCATCGCAATGGGGATCAAGGTAATAACAGTACCAGCTGATGGGATCATTGCGGACTTATCATATAACGCTCTGAACATTACTGCTGTAATGGTTATCACGGGAGTATGCATGGCACTTTACCGCCGCTTGAAAAATATGCAGGCAAGAGCAGAACAAAAATTCATGTATGACTTTCTTCCATTATTTATGCTGTTATTAGTCAGTGTTACAGGATTGGCATTAACGTTCATGAACATCTTTTTGCATGGTACAGGACAGCCAGCTATGTCCCTGATTCATCAGTGGTCAGTCATTATTACATTGATTTATCTTCCGTTCGGAAAACTTGCTCACATACCTTTCCGCCCACTGAGTGTATTTGCAAGAAACTACAGAGAGCATTATGCGGAACAATCCATGAAAGGATGCAAAGTATGTGGTGATGAGTTTGTTTCATCAGAACAATCAAAAGATGTCGTAGAGGTTCTCGGCGTGAATGATATCGAATTTCAAACGAAGGAAGGCCATCATCTCGCTGAAATGTGCCTACCTTGTCGAAGAAAATACCGGATTGCTCAATTTTCCGGTTTCCCTATCCATGAGCTAAAAGTTAAGGAGGCAAACCAGAATGCAAAGGGATAAGTTTTTTAAAGAAGTAGAGAATGTGATACACCCGAATGAAACATTGGTCAAAACGCATTGTGCGTATTGTGGAATGCAGTGCGGAATGAATTTAAGGGTAAATAGAGCGACAAATAAAATCATTGGGGTTGAACCACGTTATGACTGGCCTGTAACGGTTGGGAAAATGTGTCCAAAAGGGGTTACAGCTTACCAGCAGACGAACCATGATGATCGTATTTTAAAACCGCTTATTCGTGATGATGCATCATTAAAGGGAACAAAGGAAGGCTTTCGTGAAGCAAGCTGGAATGAAGCATATGATTTAATCGCGAAAAAATTCAGTGAGCTTCAAAAAAAATATGGAAAAGATTCATTATCCGTTTTCAGTGGCGTATCAATGACAAATGAAAAATGCTATTTAACAGGAAAATTTGCACGTGTGGCTCTTGGAACACGCTACATTGACTATAATGGCCGTTTCTGTATGTCAAGTGCGGCCGGGGGATTCCTTCGTTCTTTCGGCGTAGATAGAGGTTCAACATTACCCTGGACAGATATTCATGAAACAGATTGCTTATTTATTGCAGGAAGCAACACAGCAGAATGCCATCCAACTTCTATGTTTCGTGTCTGGAACGTACAAGAAAGAGGCGGTTACATTATCGTGGTGGATCCCCGCGAAACGCCTATTGCGAGAAGAGCAGATCTGCACCTTGACCTGAAACCGGGAACGGATCTTGCCCTTGCTAATGGAATCTTAAATTTATTAATTCAAAATGGTTATGCTGACGAAGAGTTTATTAATAATCATACAAACGGATTTGAAGAAACAAAAGAGCTAGTAAAAGAATTTACGCCGGAATATACGAGTGAGCTTACAGGTATTTCACCGGAAAAGATCATTCGCGCATCAGAGATTTATGGAAAAGCACCGAATGCAGTTGTCATGTTTGCCCGTGGAATTGAACAACAGCATAAGGGTGTTGACAATGTATCCGGATATACAAACATGGCGCTTGTAACAGGTAAGATTGGCCGTCCGAAGTCTGGTGTAGCAACATTCACTGGTCAAGGAAACGGACAGGGTGGTCGGGAGCATGGTCAGAAAGCGGATTTATTGCCAGGATACCGGAAAATTACAAATCCTAAACATGTAGAAGAAGTTTGTAAAGTATGGAAAATCACACCGGAAGAAATGCCTCAGCCGGGTGTTTCTGCTTATGAAATGTTTGAACTGATGGAACAAAAAACGATCCGCGGATTGTATCTGCTATGTTCTAATCCTGCAGTATCTGCGCCGAATTTAAATTTCGTCAGAAGTTCGATGAAAAACCTGGATTTTATGTTGTGTTCGGATTTCTACCTTTCTGAATCAGCAGAGTTTGCGGATGTGATCCTGCCTTCTGTAACGTGGTCAGAAGATGAAGGAACAGTTACAAACCTTGAAGGACGAATTATTAAGATAAATAAGGCACAAGAACCTATCGGAGATTCTAAGCCCGATTGGCAAATACAAGTAGAGCTTGCAGAACGTCTTGGGAGAGGAAGATATTTTTCCCATTTGAAAACTGCAAAAGATGTGGCAGATGAATTCAGACTGGCTAGTAAAGGCGGAAATGCCGATTATTACGGCGCTACATGGGATAAGATTGACAAACAGGACGGAGTATTTTGGCCTTGTAAGGATGACAATGACAAGGGAACGCCGCATATGTTCCTGGATAAAAAATTCTATCACGCAGACAGTAAAGCGAAAATTTGTGCGCTTCCTTATCGGCCCCCTGCTGAGGAGCCAGATGAAAAATATCCGCTTCGTTTAACAACTGGACGTGTCGTTTACCATTATCTATCAGGGAACCAGACGAGAAGAATACAGTTCCTGCGCGATATGTGTCCGGAACCGTATGTCGAAGTACATTCGGAATTAGCAAAAAAATACAATTTGGAAAATGAAGATAAAGTCCGTCTATTTACCCGAAGAGGCGAGGCAATCTATAAAGTGAAAATTACAGAAGCCATTCGTGAAGACACTCTATTTGTTCCATACCACTTTGGCCACGAGCAATCTATCAATCTATTAACAATTGCAGCGCTTGATCCAATCTCCCGTATGCCGGAATTTAAAGTCTGTGCAGCTCAAATGGAAAAAGTCGAAATAAAGAAGGTGCAATAAATGAAAAAGAGGCTCTACTTAGAACTTGAAAACTGTATAGGATGCCGGTCATGCCTAGCGGCTTGTACACAATGCGGGGGGCATGAAGAGAGGAACAGAAACTATGTATATGATGTAAACCCTCTGGTTAATCGGCAAACGATGCCTCTTATGTGCCTTCATTGTGTGAATCCGGCCTGTGCAAGGAGTTGTCCGGCCCAGGCAATCCAAATCCATGAGACAGGTGCCGTATTATCAGCACTCGTTGAAAAATGTATCGGCTGCCAAAATTGTACGATTGCTTGCCCATACGGAATACCGAAATTTGACACTGAACAAAACCTAATGTACAAATGCGATTTGTGTATCGACCGGACAAAAGACAGTATCCCGCCAATGTGTGCAAGTGTTTGCCCATCCAATACACTTCAATGGTTGACCGATGAAGAAATTGAAAATAAGAGAAAACAATTTAATCTAGATAATGGAAAATGGGTGACTAGCCTGCCATATCTTGAAAGTGAAACGAACGTTAAGGTAAATCTCCCAGGTATTTTACAGGGGATAACTAAGTTATATTAGGAGGGATTAAGATGCCGTCAGATAAAAATAATAAAATTCCCTTTAATGAAGATAATTACACTCATAATATTGAACGGAATAATGAAAGAAAGCTTGACAGACGTGGGTTCATGAAAACATTAGTGGGTGCTGCTGGCGTATTCGCCATTTCCTCCCTCCCTTGGGGGGCGGTAGCGGCTAAAGAATTGATGGGGCTTGGGGAGAAGGAGTATCCTCACAAAAAAATCACAGATGTAAGCAAACTTGCAATTGGTGACGCAATGAATTTTAAATTTCCAGGTGATCATGATGATGCCATTTTGATCAGATTATCAGAAAAGAAATATGCAGCTTACCAAAATGCATGCACACATCTTCGCTGCCCGGTTTTCTGGGTGAAGGAAGAGGGAGAGATGGTTTGTCCTTGCCATCATGGGAAATTTGATGTTGAAACAGGTGCTCCAACTGCGGGTCCGCCAAGAAGGCCGCTGCCTGAGATTCAGGTGAAAGTGGAAAATGGAGCGGTATACGCAGTAAGGGTGAAGCGTTATGAGGCTTAAGTTTATTGGGGTCGCGTTGCTCTGTGCATTCCTTATGATGAATATTGTATTTACCCAATTTATGGTTCACCAATATTATTATGAAAATTATGTGAATGTTTTAATATTCGTGGGATTAAACATTGTGGTGTTTCCCTTAGCGTTATTTACATATAAAAAAACGAAAAATGAAAAGGCGTGAATGTAAATGAACAGTGAAACGTACATTGATTTTTGTTTTATAAAAGAAGCATCTGGAAATTTTGCTGTTGAAATCGATATGCTCCTTTCAGACCTTTTTAAAGATGTCCGACTAAACTGGTATTTAGATGAAAAGTCAATCGATGGGGTCGATATTGTAGTTGCTGAAGTAAAAGGAATGAGCAGATGGGAGTCTGAAGAGGAAGCAATTGAATTTATCGAGATTCATGCAGGAGATTTATTCTGGAAACATTTGCACGGGTATCAACTAAACGTTTACATGACAAAGAGGGGGTGCAATACCTGTGGAGCCCATTAAAATAGAAGATATACAACCGTTAGTATCAGAAAAAGCAAGCGTAGCCATCCTGGATGATGGTGGCCAGGATAAAGCTTCTTTCGTTACAAAAACGATTGTTAAGGTGGAGCTTTGTCCTGACATCACACATCTGCGCATTTATTTTGACGACATTAACTTTTTTGCTGTCCCATTGGTATCGATTGTGACTAAAAGTGTAAATGAATGGGTGGCTTTTGATGAAAAATCGGGTTTACAATATATAATTAGAAGAGAGAGTGGTCAGGATGTTTAAAAAAATTCAGCTGCCATTACACACCTTAAATCTCGTTGTAGGATTTATGGTATGGGTATTAATTTCTTCCCTGCTGCCTTTTATTAAAGAAGATATCAATATACCGGATGGTCAGCTTGCACTGGTAACAGCTGTCCCGGTTATTTTAGGATCTATCCTTCGCATTCCACTTGGCTTTTACGCCAATCAGTTCGGGGCCAGGAAAATTTTCCTGATTAGCTTTATATCGCTGTTATTCCCTGTTTATTATATCAGTATCGCGGATTCTCTTGCTGATTTGTTGATTGGGGGGCTTTTCCTGGGAATTGGGGGAGCCGTATTCTCTGTTGGAGTAACTTCTTTACCTAAGTATTATCCTAAGGAACGCCATGGCTTTATTAACGGAATTTATGGTGCAGGAAACCTCGGAACGGCCATTTCAGCTTTCGCAGCCCCCGCTGTAGCTACGAAGTTTGGCTGGTCGACAACCGTACAGGTTTATCTTGTGATTTTGTCAGTCTTTATCGTTGGTAACTTCCTATTGGGGGATAAAAAGGAACCGAAAGTAAAAACCCCGCTTTTAGAACAAGTTAAGGGTGTCTACAAAAATGAAAAACTGTGGCTGCTAAGCTTATTTTACTTTATAACATTCGGTTCTTTTGTTGCATTCACTATTTATCTGCCAAACTTCCTTGTAGAGAATTTTGGATTAGATAAAGTTGATGCCGGTGTAAGGACAGCTGGCTTTATTGTCCTTGCTACTTTTATGAGACCAATTGGCGGGTGGCTAGCCGACCGCTTCCATTCTCTTATTCTGCTCATGTTTGTTTTTGGTGTTTATACGGTTTCAGCCATGATCCTATCCTTTGCTCCATCATTCGGATGGTACACATTCGGCTGTTTAAGCATTGCTCTCTGTGCTGGAATAGGAAACGGTGTCATTTTTAAGCTTGTGCCGATGTATTTTCAAAGGCAGGCTGGTATTGTGAATGGAATTGTGTCAGCAATGGGTGGTTTGGGAGGATTTTTCCCTCCGTTAATTTTATCCTTGTTATTCAATATTACAGGTCATTATGCAATCGGGTTCATGGCATTGTCCGAAGTTGCCCTCGCAAGTTTGATTTTAGTTGTCTGGATGTATTTCCAAGGTAAAATGGGGCTTGCCAAAGAAGTGATTGACCATACAATAGAAGGCATTTTGATCACCGATATCAGTGGTAAAATCATTTCAGTAAACCCTGCATTTACTAAAATTACAGGCTATCAGGAAAATGAAGTACTTGGAAAGAATCCTAGTATACTTAAGTCTGGTAAACAACCGCAAACTTTTTATGAGGAATTATGGAATTCTATTAAAAAAAATGGTTTCTGGCAAGGTGAAATCTTGAATAGCCGGAAGGATGGGCAACAATATCTACAATGGCTGACAATAAGTGCAATAAAAAATGATGCCGGGGATGTCGTTCAATATGCCGGGATGTTTAGTGACATTTCAAGTAATATAGTGAAAAAAGCATAAAGAATAATATATAGTAAATTCTCAGTCTTGAAGCGGAGCTTTTGACGTACAAAAATATAATGCAAACTTTCCCACTGAACAAGAATACATCGCTCGATAGGAAGCGTAACTTTTGGGAGGACGTGGCGTAAGTCGGTCTGTCCGATAATTTGCGACAAACAAGTAAGGAGGGTGGGAATGAATACTAAGCCACTCAAAAAAAACATTAGTTCTTACATTATTCAAACTCATGAAGAAGAGATTAAACGAATTGCAATGGAGCTTCATGAAGGTGTGGGACAGTCCCTCTACAGTCTCTTTACAGGTATGCAGCTCATTGAAAAGGAAATCGAACAGCCTGCCATGAAAAGCTATGCAGGCGATATGAATCAGTTATTGGAAAAGACAATTCAAGAAATCAGGCTCTTGGCTGTGGAATTGCATCCTCCAACCCTTACAACTCTGGGGCTGATTTCTGCTATGAAAAGCTATATAAAATTATACACTTCAACATATGGCATTGAAGTTGAGATAGAGAATCTGGGTGTTGAATCGAAAATATCTGATAGAGAAAGCATTACACTTTTCAGAGTCTGCCAGGAAGCATTAGTGAATATAGCCAGATATGCTGATACGATGAAGGCAAGCATACTATTCAAATGGAAAAAAAGCAGGTTATTGATCATGATTAAAGATTCAGGAAAAGGGTTTGAGGTGGAAACCGCTATGAATAAGTCGAGCGGGCTTGCAGCCATAAGTGAAAGAATGCATTTGATTGGAGGAAAATGTTTCATATTTTCAAAAATAGATGAGGGGACTTCTATAGAGATTTCCCTTCCATTATATTAAAATGTACTAAACAAGGGGTTTGCTAATTGAGCAATCCCCGTTGTTGTTTCATATTCAACTAATAACACTACATATACGAACAGAGCAAAGGGGGAGCAGCTTTGATAAAAATTTTGCTTTGCGATGATCACGCCGTTGTAAGAATGGGCTTAAAGATGCTATTAAATAATCATGCTGATATGGAAGTCATAGCGGAAGCTTCTGAAGGGAACGAAGGAATACAGCAAGCGCTAGAGCACCAGCCTAATGTGGTAGTCATGGATTTAAGCATGCCTCATGGGAAAGATGGCTTATCAGCAACTTCAGAACTGAAAAAACTAATGCCTGAAGTATCCATATTAATACTTACAATGCATGATGATGAAGAATATTTATTCAGAGCCATTCAAGCGGGGGCTTCAGGCTGTATTTTAAAAAGTGCACCACATGAAGAATTATTACTAGCTATTCGCTCTGTATCGACCGGAAATGCTTACCTTCATCCATCTGCAACAAAAAGGTTAATGGAAGTATACATAGGCAGTGTGAAGCAGGGGACCTCTGATATTTTCAATCTGCTTTCGGACCGTGAAAAAGAGGTGCTGACATTGATTGCGAAAGGATTTTCCAATAAAGAAATTGCCGGACAACTTGTCATAAGTGTGAAAACGGTTGAAACCCATAAAGGAAACCTGATGGAGAAGCTTCAGATGAAAACAAGACCTGAACTTGTTGCATTTGCTTTAAAAAAGGGGTTATTAGGGCATGGAATTTAACGTGTACAATCAATCAAGAAAAGGTCAACCATTTAAACAAACGTGTGTACGAGTATTAAAAGAGTTGGACTGTGATTTTGTTGGTCTTGCTTTACAAAACAGCAACGGTCCAGATGTAAGCTGGCATTATGCCGCCGGGAACAGAAATGATAAATACAAAAGAATAACTGTTCGATATGGGAAAGGGATAGCAGGTAAGGTCATCTCTACAGGCAGGCCGATGAAAATTGAAGATTTTCCTAATAATATCCTCGGCAAAGCACTAGAATACCCTATCATGCTCGCGGAAAATCTTAGATTCGCTTTCGCAGTTCCAATTCAATTTAAAGTTGTTCTCAAAGGAGTATTATTGGTAGGTAATAGAACAACTCAGCCTATTTCTGAAAGTGACCAGCAAACGATCCTTGATGCAGCGAAAAAATTGGAAAAGGAATTAAACAGCTCAATTTAACGGCAACAGGAGGACTATGAATGGACTGGAATAATCATTTGGAAAAGGAAAAAGAGAATTTTTCTGGGTCCGGCGATGCGACAATTCTCGTCAATGAATCTGGCATCATCTCTTTTGCGAATCAACGGGTATATGAAAATTTTGGTTATTCAAATCATGAATTAATAGGAGAAAAACTTTTGAATCTTATGCCAGGAGCAAACCTTCAGGCAAGTGGGGAAGGGGAAATAATCCACCAGTTCGGAATTCACAAGGATGGTCATGCTTTTTCCCTTTTTTTCAGGATGAATGCCTTTTCTCTTGAAAAAGAGATCCATTACTTAGTCGTGTTCCATAAAGTGAAAGACCAATCACGGCTTAATCAAAATCAATCCTATCCCATAAATGAGCTGGTTGATATAATGTACGCAATAGATGAATCAACGATTGTTGCTTTTACAGATGAAAAAGGCAAGATAAAATCCTTCAATAAGAAATTTTGTGAGGTATCCAAATATTCAGCATCAGAGCTTTTAGGGAAAGATCATCGAATTATCAATTCAGGTCATCATTCAAAGCAATTTATGCAAAATCTTTGGAGAACAATCTCAGCAGGAAGTGTATGGCAAGGCGAGGTTAAGAACAGAGCAAAGGATGGAACCTATTATTGGGTAGATACCACAATTGTCCCTTTCTTAAATGAAATGGGGAAACCGTATAAATACCTGGCAATTCGGAAGGAAATTACCGAATATAAACGAGTTGTAAAGGAACTGAAAAAATCCGTACACAAACTGGTCGATTTTCAATTTGCTTTGGATGCTTCATCAATTGTAGCAATAACCGATCAAAAAGGGACCATCAAATATGTTAATGATCAATTTTGCAGGATTTCCAAATTTTCAAAGGAAGAGCTGATTGGACAGAATCATCGAATTATTAACTCGGGATTTCATTCTAGAGAATTTTTCAATGATCTATGGAAAATGATTTCATCCGGGAATGTATGGAAAGGCGAGATTAAAAATATGACCAAGGATGGAACTTATTATTGGGTAGATACGACAATAGTTCCGTTTCTTGATGAGCACAATAAACCTTACCAGTATTTGGCGATTCGCCATGAAGTGACCAATAGGAAGATTGCGGAAGAAGAGATTCAGAAAATGACGGGTAAAATCATTGATGTTCAGGAAGATGAAAGGAAACGCCTTTCCCGCGAGCTTCACGATGGTATCGGACAAAACCTGTACAGCCATCTCATCACGATTAACAGGCTGCAGGCAGAAATGAGTCATCCCCTGTTAGATCAGATGCGAGATGAAGCGACTGAAATAATCGAAGAACTTCGACACCTATCATGGGAACTGCGGCCATCAGTACTCGATGATCTTGGTTTGTTTCCTGCCATTCGCTCTTATTTGGTCCGGTTTTCAGAGCATCACCATATCAGGGTCCATTTTGACTGTTATTTAAATTGCCGTCTGTACACAAACAAAGAAATTACCATTTACCGTATAATCCAAGAAGCATTAACGAATATTCGTAAATATGCTCATACTCAAGAAGCAAGAGTCACGATTTCTGAAATTGATGAAGAAATTCGTGTGGTCATAGAGGATAAAGGAAAGGGCTTTGATATTGAAAAGGTTACCCGTGGCGTAGGCTTATTCAGTATGGAGGAGAGAGCCAGAGCTGCAGGTGGAAACCTTTCCATTCATTCAGTAGAGGAAAGAGGGACAAAAGTATTTTTGGAAATACCTTTGTAGAGAAATCCAAGTCAATTTATATGCAAGGAATTCCTGGGGGGGTTCCCATTGGGGCTGCAGTTAGAACTATGCCTCAAAAACTAAAGCTGAAAGTTTTGAAGAAAAACGCTAAGAAGCTAATAGGATTAAGTGCTCATATTTTATAATAGAAAACACCTATCTAATGAATTATTAACTAAAAAATTAAAAACATGAAGGAGAAAAAGTATGCAGGCACATAACAAAACCGTCGTGAAGTCCATGCAGATCCTTACCCTTTTCATAAATCATCCGAAACTCACCTTTAATGAGATGATGGAACTTTCCGACCTGCCGAAAACCTCTTTGCACCGTATGGTGGGATCATTAGAAGAAATGGGATTTTTAACAAGGGACGATGACGGTCATTATTCACTTGGACTGATATTCTTGCAGTTTGGTCAACTGGTAGGGGAGCGTTTGGATATCAGATCAATTTCCTATCCCATCATGAAAGACCTTCGGGATGATGTAGAAGAAGCAGTGAATTTAATTGTGAGGGATAAGGACGAAGCCATGTACATTGAAAAGGTGGACACATTGCATCCTGTTCGACTTTATACATCTATTGGAAGGCGTTCGCCATTATACGCTGGCGACTCTCGAATCATACTAGCGCATTTGCCAGAAGAAGAGCGTAAAGCTTATTTGGAAAGTATTGAATTAAAACCAATTGCCATTGGAACGATAATGGATAAAGATAAACTTCGTCATGCTTTGGATGAAGCTAGAATGAAAGGTTACACGATAACTTCATCTGAACTGGAGAATTATACGAAAGCGGTGAGTGCGCCGATACTCAATGGCAAAGATCAAATAGTAGCTGGCATTAGTGTGGCTGGGATAGAGGCTAGATTTCAGGAAGATCGCTTGCCTGAATTGATTGACAAAGTAACGAAAGCCGCCAAGGAAATTTCCATGAAACTAGGTTCTAAAAAATCTTAAAGATACTAGAAAATGATATTTTCCAAACAATCATCTTTTAAATCGATAGTTTCCTTAATTAGGATGACTTACATAATCGGGTTGATTCCTATATAAAAAATGAAAAGGGAATAACCTGCAAAGCCACCGATCATGGTGGTTTTTTGTCTTTTTTTGGCTGCTGAGCCAAGATGCATAGGTGAACCATTTGAGATGGTTCACCTATACAAATAAAGTAAGCAATCTACATCGCTATATTCAAGCTTTTGAATCTGGTCACAATCATACGGATGATCGTTGGTCTGCCTGCCTCTAAATATGCACAAAGTCTGATTGATTTATATTTCTCGGCACCCCGATGTCAGCCATTGTAAGTAAACCTGGTTTACGGAGGGCATCAATTTGCTTAGCGGTATTGATAATCATTGCAGCGGTTGCAGTATCCCCAAAGATGCCGTTTGGAACAATCAATCTTTGGGTTTCGTTCCCCTCGATAACGATTTCATCTTCTTGTTTAATACCTGCAGACATCGTTAAATCCAGGTGAATTTCCTTTCCGTCCGTGGTCTTGCCCGTGGAAATTTGATGAAGCCCCTTAACATCCCCAGGTTTTAAGGTAGTTAGGGGAACGGTAATATTTTCGCTTGCAATCGTTGGTTCAATTGTATTGAGTACACTTGAAAGTTTCCAATTGAGCCCATAAGCGATTAATCTGACAGACTCCTCAAGTCCTACATGTCCAATTTTATTTTGTTCAGCTAAAAATTCAAACTCTTCTTTGGTCATCCCGATTCCGACCTTCTTTTGTAAGGGAAGGCGCCTTTTCGAAACATCCACTTTACGATTGACCCTAATTTTATTAACCGTCGTCAATACTGTAGAAAAAGAAATGGCCATAGTATCCATTATGTAGCCTGGATTAATTCCGGTCCCAATGACACTAAGTCCCTTTTCTTTAGCGTAATCATCTATTTCCTGTGAAAGTACAGGATAGCGATGCCAAGGGAAAGAAAGCTCCTCACAGGTGGAAACCACTGAAAATCCATGATCTAGAAGCTCTTTGATTTGAGGCCATACTTGCTGTGCGTTTGAACCAGTTGCATGAAGGGCGACAGGGTGGTCAGCGTCAGTCCTTACTTCGTTTATATGGGAGACTACACACTTATTCGTTTCCTTTTCATTGATGAGTGAGCCAATGTCCTTACCTATCTTATCGGGATCAATATCAACAACTCCGAAAATCGATTGTGGATTGGTTTGGTAAGCACTGCGTAGTATTTCAATGCCAATGGGGCCGAGTCCGAATACTGTAAATTCAGAATATTGTTTAGCCATTCATCTCTCATCCTTTCAAAATAAGGTATAACAAAATGTTAACATTGAGAGATAAATAATAAAAATAGTTAATTTTTATATATTTATAAATAATCGTTATAAAAGGAATGACCGCAATGAATGTGTGGCTATATGTAAAAGAGGTTGCTTCACCTGAAACCGCGTGACACATAAAAAAACACCATCCTTTCTACATATTACAGAAAGAATAGCGTTTTTTTGTTTTTGGGGTAATGATATGCCCTAGCTTGCTGGGCATATGGCGGCACCCCTATAGGCATATGTTAAGGCAAATCCAATATAAAAAACCCAAAGTTGTTTAAACCTATATTAAAAGAAATTTTGATTTTTCATTGTAAAGTAATAAACAAGAGTTAAAAGAGCTAAAATCGAAAAGTTATAAAAGCTAAACCTTATAATGTACATTTTACTTTTTTGTGGATCTCTCTTAATAAAAAGTTTAAATGAAATTACACTTGCGAGGGAAGCAACTATCGTACCAAGTCCACCTAAATTTACACCTACTAATAAAGGCTGCCAATTCACGGAGAATTTTGATAAAAAGATCGCAGCTGGTACATTGCTTATCAGTTGGCTTAAAATTATGGAACTGAAAAAGATAGATGTAGGACTTTTGAGATGTTCGCTTGCAAATGTGTGTACTACCTTTAAATCCGATATGTTTCCTATAAATATAAAAAAACATATAAAAGTAATAAGCAATAAATAATCAATTTTCTTCAATAATTTTATATCAAGTATACATGCGGTTCCCAAAGCGATGATGAACGCAAGTTTGTAGCTTAAAACCCCAAGTATGGATGCAGATATGATGCCAAATAGAATTCCCCATACTGTTGCCCTTTTTTTATTTTTTATAGAAATATACGGAAGTTCCATTTCCAGTGTTTTACTATTCAATCTTTGATTAAGAAAGAATAATAGAATAATTCCAAGAACCACTAATAGAAGGATTGTTGTGAAAAATTGTATGGGCCTTATTCCGTAGTTAGTAAATATATAAAGATTTTGAGGATTTCCCATAGGAGTTAGGCTGCTTCCGATGTTAGCCGCAATTGTCTCTAGTATAATAGTATCTAACATAGAAGTTTGTATAATCTTACTAATTATAAGTGTTAATGGTACAAATGTTATTAATGCCACATCATTCGTTACAAGCATGGAACTAAAAAAGCATAATAAAATTAGGATTGCTGAAACACTTTTACTATTATGACATTTACTCAGTATAGTAATGGCGAACTTATCCAATAGTTTAAGATCTTCCAGAGCCTTAACTACGAGCATAAGATTAAATAAACTGACTAATACTTTAAAATCAATATATTCCAGTTTTGGTGAATGGAATAAACAGCTTACGATTGCAAACAAGAGTGATATGGTAAATACAATGTCTTTTTTTAAAATTCCAAATTTCAAGTTCACTTTTTTTCGTACTTCACATAAATATATTCTTTCATCAAATCCCCCTCCAGTACTATCTATTCTACTACATTACTCTGTTTCTTACATTTGAAACATACACTTAAAAAACACCATCATTTCCATGGAATTACAGAAAAATAGCATTTTTTAGTTATGGGGGTAATGATTTGTCTTGGCTTGATGGGGATTAGGTGGTACCTCTTAATGAACTAAACCAGCCAATAGTTTGTCAACATTTTTCAATAAGGTAAGTCAATGAATAATCAAGATTATTTTAATGATGAAAACTATACTGGTAATCACCTTCATGTAGATAATTGGAAATATGAGTTCACTCCACTTATAGAGGCATTTGCTTGGGTAAGAAAAGACAGTTCAATGGACTTGTTTTTTAATGATTTCGCAGATGATAAGGAGTTTCAAGCATTATTTAGTGATAAAGAATACTATTATAATGAACTTATGGGTGTATTTCCTGGTAATGTTAAAACTAATCAGGAAGTATACGAAATGTTTTGTAATTGGGTTTGATGGAGTGCTATACCCATTTAGGAAGAGGAGGTAAATAGAAAAGAAAGGATTTTTTTCTCTTAATGGTCAGTTCTATTTATCATTGTATAAATGTACCCTCTTTACTCATTTCCATATTTTTCACCTCCTGCTTGGACGTGAATGCGTTTACATTTAAATTTACAATGATAATGTTGTAAAATTTCCTGTTTAAATAATCAACTATATTCACCTCTTAATTTACTAAACATATTGGTGTATAATAGATAAATCCATATAAAGACGGAGATGAATGCTTTGGTTACAATTACTGATATCGCGAAGCTTGCCGGAGTTGCTAAGAGTACAGTTTCACGTTATCTAAATAATGGTTCTGTTAGTGAGGCAACGAAAAATAAAATCGAACGTGTGATAAATGAAACCAGCTATGCTCCTAATGCCTTCGCTCAAAGTTTAAAAGCAAAGAAAACTAATATAATCGGTACCATTGTACCGAGACTTGATTCGTATGCTTCTTCTCATACGTTAATTGGCATTGATGAACAATTAAGAGAACTAAATTATCAAATGCTGATCTCAAATACCGGTCAGGATTTAGATCGGGAAATTGAAAATATTTACACACTGGCTAAGCAAAAGGTTGCGGGAATGATTTTGCTTCCATCCCAAGTTACAGACGCCCATTTAGAGGCCTTCAAAGAGCTGCAATTGCCCGTTTTACTGGTTGGTCAGCAGCATGAAACAATTCACAGCATCATACACAATGATTATGAAGCAGCATATGATCTTGGAAAACATGTGCTGGAAAAAGGTCACCGTAAGATTGCTTTTTTGGGCGTAACAGGAAAAGATATTGCTGTAGGAGTCATGCGAAAAAAAGGATTTCAGCGGGCGATAGATGAAAAACCAGACTGTGAAGTAAGGTATTATGAAACAAGCTTCAGCATAACAGATGCATTAATCAATGTCCCTTCTATTATTGAGGAATTCACTCCCTCTATTATCGTATGTGCAACTGATAATATAGCGATTGGTGCTTTGAAAGCAGCTTATTTAAGAGGTTTGAAAATCCCAGAAGACTTGTCAATCACTGGATTTGGAGGTTATGAAGTAACAGAGATGATACACCCAGGCATAACTACAGCGAAATTTTACTACAAAGAAGCAGGACAAATGGCAGCTAAGAGTATCGTAAAGCTTGTTAATGGGGAAGAATTACCAAAATTATCTCTATCAAAATATAAAATTATTGAACGAGAAAGCGTTGACAATCGTTTACTACACCGATTATAATCAAAATGAAATCGGTTACCAAATATTTCCCTTCTAAAATGTAACCGGTTTCTGTGAATCAACTTGTTGATGTTATATTTTTTTGGTTTATGCTGGAACCGGTTCCGTTGCTTAATATATTCATATATTTTTTTGAATTCAAACGGAACCGGTTCCAAGTCAGCGTTTATAAACGTTTAAAAGGAGGATCATTATGAATTATAAAGAAGTATCCAAGGAAATATTGGAGGCAATCGGCGGGAAAGAAAATGTGGCAGCTGCAGCACACTGTGCGACCCGGCTCCGCTTAGCTTTACATGATGAAGATAAAGTTGATCAAGCAAAACTAGATGAGATGGATGCAGTAAAGGGAACATATTCAACTGGAGGACAATACCAGATTATTATCGGTGCGGGAACCGTTAATGAAGTATACAAAGAGTTTTCAAAGCTAACTGGACTTACTGAAATGTCGACGAAAGATGTAAAAGATGCTGGTTCGAAGAAAATGAATCCGCTTCAGCGCTTTGTAAAAATGCTTTCTGATATTTTTGTTCCTATTATTCCTGCAATTGTTGCCGGCGGTCTATTGATGGGGATTAACAACTTGCTCACAGCACCTGACTTATTTATTGCAGGGCAATCCATTGTCGAAGCTAACCCGGGATTCGCAGATTTAGCAGCTCTAATTAATACATTTGCCAACGCAGCATTTGTATTCCTTCCAATCTTAATCGGTTTCTCTGCCACACAGCGGTTTGGCGGAAATCCTTATCTGGGTGCTACACTTGGAATGCTAATGGTTCACCCTGACTTATTGAATGGTTGGGGATACGGAGGAGCCTTAGTAAGCGGTGAAATTCAGGTCTGGAATATTCTTGGATTTGAAATTGAAAAAATCGGATATCAAGGCACTGTGTTGCCAGTACTTGTTGCTTCCTTTATTTTAGCAAAAATAGAAACGTATTTGCGAAAAGTCATTCCTTCCGCACTAGACAATATTCTAACACCATTATTGACAATTTTTATTACTGGTATCTTAACGTTCACAGTAGTAGGACCGATTACTCGTGCTACAGGGAACTTATTAACAGACGGTCTCATCTTCTTATATGATGGAACTGGTTTTATCGGAGGAGCTATATTTGGACTTCTTTACGCACCAATCGTCATCACAGGTATGCATCATAGCTTTATTGCTGTAGAAACACAATTACTTTCTGATATTTCAAAAACTGGGGGCTCTTTTATTTTCGTAATTGCAGCAATGTCCAATATTGCTCAAGGTGCAGCAACCCTTGCAGTTACTTTCATTACGAACGATAAAAAAACAAAAGGTACGGCATCTGCAGCGGGTATTTCGGCTCTTTTAGGGATTTCAGAACCTGCAATGTTCGGTGTTAACTTAAAACTGAGATATCCATTTATTGGAGCAATTATAGGTTCAGGAGTGGCTTCTGCTTTCGTCACCTTCTTCAAAGTAAAGGCGATTGCACTTGGCGCTGCAGGTCTACCAGGGATTATTTCCATAAAAACAGATACAATTATCTTTTATATAATTGGTATGGCCATTTCCTTTGCGGTTGCCTTTATCGCAACATTCAGTTTAGCAAATCGGACAGATAAAAAAGTTGCTGCCCTTTCTCGAAAAGAAGCAGCCTAATTTATTAATATGAAAAGGGCTGTTCGAAACAAGGAACAGTCATCTGATTTTTTAAAGGAGTCTGATCACATGGGCTGGACAAAAGAACAGCGTTATCGCCGCGTTGAAGATGTTAATCAGGTAGAGCTGCAAAATTTGCAAACAAGAGTAAATGAATGCACATGGCGACAAACCTTTCATATACAGCCTTTATCCGGCCTACTTAATGACCCTAATGGCTTCTCTTTTTATCATGGTGAGTACCATTTATTCTACCAATGGTTTCCGCTTGGTCCTGTACATGGGTTGAAGTATTGGTATCATACGAAATCAAAAGATCTTGTTTCTTGGGAAAATGCCGGCATCGGGATCGCACCGGATGATTATTATGACAGCCATGGAGCCTATTCCGGAAGTGCTATTGAATATGAAGGAAAACTATATTTATTTTATACCGGGAACACCCGTGATGAGAATTGGCAAAGACATCCCTATCAATGTATCGCCATCATGGAGAAAACGGGACAAATTGAAAAATTGACCCATCCATTCATTCGGGACGTACCAGAAGGATATACTAATCATTTCCGCGACCCGAAAGTTTGGAGAGAAAATGATAACTTTTATGCAGTAATCGGTGCACAGCGGAAAGACAAAACAGGATGTGTCGTCCTATATCGTTCCTCCAATCTAGTAAACTGGACATTTGAAGGAGAGTTACAAACTGACCTTGGAACTTTTGGATATATGTGGGAATGCCCAGATTATTTTGAACTGCAAAACTATGGTGTATTGATGTTTTCTCCACAGGGTTTGGAGTCCAAGGGAGACCTTTACCACAATATTTATCAATCCGGTTATGTTATTGGCAGCAAGCTAGATACAATAACCCACTCATTATCACATGGCTCTTTTCAGGAGCTTGACAGAGGCTTTGATTTTTATGCGCCGCAAACAATGGTTAATCCTGACGGAAGGCGTATCCTTGTCGGATGGATGGGCTTGCCTGAAATAGACCTACCCACAGACAAAAATGGCTGGGCGCATTGTTTAACACTGCCAAGAGAATTATCTGTTCGAAACGGTAAACTGATTCAGCGGCCAGTGCAGGAACTTCAAGCGCTACGCAGGCAGGAAACTAAAGTAAAAGGTGTTTTGAAGAACACCAAGAACATGTATGAAGAATTCAAAGGAGTATCCTATGAAATGGTATGTGAATTTGAAAACAACGATGCCGTTGAATTTGGTATTGAATTCAGGGCCGGTGATGATGAAAAAACGGTCATTAAATATGATACTGTAGAGAAAAAAGTCATTCTTGACCGCTCTTCTTCAGGTGAGACCGTTGGAGAAGCTTATGGAACAATCCGAAAATGCTTTGTGAATACCAAAAAAATTAAGTTTCATTTATTTGTAGATACCTCTTCTGTTGAGATTTTCATCAATGACGGTGAAGAAGTATTCACGAGCAGGATTTTCCCTCGTGAAAACAGAAATGAAATTCGTTTCTTTGCATTATCTGGAAGCACCACTTTTCAAGCAAAAAAATGGAGTTATGTATGAAAGCGAGAGGTAAGGTATGAGAAATTTATATGCAATCGGTGAAGTATTAATTGATTTTATCCCCCTTCAAAAAGGAACCGCACTAAAAGATGTAATGGAATTCGAGCGTGCTCCAGGAGGCGCTCCAGCGAATGTTGCTGTATCAGTTGCCAGAAATGGCGGCAATGCATCGATAATTACTAAGCTCGGAATGGATTCATTTGGGGACTTTCTTTTAGAACAATTGCAGCAAGCCGGCGTGAAAATAGATAAAATTACGAGAACGAATGAAGCCAACACAGGCCTTGCTTTTGTATCTTTGCTTGAAAATGGTGAACGTGATTTCTCTTTCTACCGCAATCCTTCTGCAGATTTGCTGCTTCATGAGACTGAAATTAACGATAGCTGGTTTGCAAACGGCGACCTCCTCCACTTCTGTTCAGTCGATTTAGTGGAAAGTCCTATGAAGCATGCGCATGTGAAAGCCATTGCTTCTCTAAAAGCAAAAGGCGGAATCATCAGCTTTGACCCAAATGTCCGCCTTCCGCTTTGGACTGATCCTGAAGAATGCCGGAAAACTATTTTAGAGTTTGTTCCAATGGTTCATATTTTGAAAATTTCTGATGAAGAGCTTGAGTTTATTACCGGGATTACTGATAAAGAAAAAGCAGTTTCTTCGTTATTTACTGGTGCTGTTAAAGCAGTAATTTATACAAAAGGAGCTCAAGGTGCCGAATTATATGTAGGAGGTAAAAAATACGAATCAACCGGGTATCGCGTCGGCGTACAGGATACAACAGGGGCTGGGGATGCATTTATCGGAGGCTTGCTGTATCAGTTATTGGAAAAAGACGTTCGGCAAGGAAATCTGGAAGAAGTTCTTGAACTTCATCACCAAGAAATCCTAAGCTTTGCAAACGCTAGTGGCGCTCTTACTACGACTGGAAAAGGAGCAATCTCTTCCATTCCGGCCAAAGAAGCGATTTATCAACTGCAGCAAATCGATCAATAATGGCGCCTGCCCTAAACGGAAAAGTACCGACCGATTGGCTTGCTAAGTTGATAAGGACCGATTAAAAGGCCTTGGAGCTGCTGGTGTTTTGGAGATAGGAAATAACATCTAGGCAATTTTTGGACCGAAATCAGACCAGCTAAAAGAACAAATCAAAAAAGTGATTGCTTAAGAAATTTGTTGTTCAGCCAGAATATTAAAAATAATAGGAGGTATTACCTTGTTAAAAAACTTATTTGGAAAAAAAACAAAAATTTCGGAAATAAAATTAGTATCGCCAATTGAAGGAGAAATTTTAAAGCTTGAAGATGTACCGGATCCAGTTTTTTCACAGAAAATGATGGGAGATGGTATTGCTTTCTTTCCTATCGAAGGGAAGGTAGTGGCGCCGGCTGATGCAAAAGTCATCAATGTCTTCCCGACGAAGCATGCCATTGCATTGGAAACGGCAGAAGGGCTGGAAATATTGATCCATATTGGATTGGACACGGTTAACATGAAAGGAGAAGGGTTTTCCGTTTGTGTGGCAGAAGGTGACCAGGTTAAAGCAGGAGACATATTGGTCACCTACAGCCTTGAACTGGTAAAGGAAAAAGCATCAAGTACTATTACACCGATGATCATTACCAATGGAGACATTGTGACACATTTAGAGTATCACTATAGTGGACAATCTGTAGCCGGTAAAACGACCGTTCTGGTAGTTACCTTAAAATAGGAGAATGAGTAAAATAGAAGAAACTCGTTAAAGAACTAAAGAACTAAAGAACTAAAGAACTAAAGAACTAAAGAACATATGACCAAGAGATGTCCACCCCAGAAATGGGGTGTTTTTATTTTGACTAAGTTGGTATCATAACTTAACGGAATTGTGTTACTTTAGGTGATAATTTGAACTTGTTTTATACAATTTATATTCCTGTTTTAATGCCAAAACCTATTAAAATTAAGCCAGTTGATTTTTGGAACGCTTTCTGGAATTTGGAGTTGTTCAACCATTTTTTTGCGTAATCAATTAGATAAACAAGAAATAGAAACCATAATACAGCGAGTAAGGTTAAGATGAAGGCTAATATAATCAATTGCTGGTTTACATTTCCATTCAAATTGACAAATTGCGGCATGATTGTTATATAAACTAAAATAGTCTTTGGATTAAGAATATTATTAAGTAATGCCTGCATAAAGGAATCCTTATTATGCCGATTTAAATACTTCGTGGGTGTATTTGCTTGTGCTTGTATTTCTTTTAAAGAAAAAGCGCTTTTAGTAAAAAAACTTTTAATCCCTAAATAAATTAAGTAGGCGGCTCCCAAATATTTAATTGTACTGAAAAGAATAACAGACTTTGCAATGACAACAGATAACCCAAGAATAGCAATAAGCGTCCAAAAAGAAAGTCCCGTTGCCATTCCAAGAACGGTATAATGTCCAGCTTTTGGACCATAGCGAAGCGTGTTTTTCACTAGGAGCATAGTATCTGCTCCGGGTATAATAACCATCATTGCAACTATTGATATGTAAGTTAGTAAGCTTTCCATACTATTTCTCCCTTTTCGTTTATTAGTGGCTACTCAAGTAACTACTTATTAAGTATATTGGATGCTTATGGAAAAGGTCAACAGATTTTGCTAAAATATTAGTTACTAAGGTAGCAACTAAGGTTGTGTTGGAGGATTTATGAAAGAAAACATTTTAGAAACATTAAAAAATCTAAATTTTACCGAATATGAAGCGAAAGCATATCTTACCTTATTGGAAGAATCGCCATTGACTGGTTATGCAGTAGCAAAAAACTCCGGTGTACCACGTTCAAGAATATATGAAATTCTGGACGGTCTCGCAATAAGAGGGGATATTCTGGTTAGTCCTGGGAACACACCACAGTATACTCCTGTTCCTGCAAAGGAGCTAATAAAAAACCGTCGAATGAAAGCAGAAGAGAATTTTGAACTGGCAGAAAAATCATTAGCGGAGTTTGAAAGTTCTGCAAATGACCGTGAAAATATCTGGAATATCACTGGACGCAATGAAATACTCGAAAAGGTTAAAGCTTGTATATTATCTGCTGAAAAAAGAATCCTCTTAGAGATTTGGGAAGAGGAATTCGAAGAATTGGAGTCTGAACTAAGACAGGCAGCAACTAGAGGGGTCAATGTAACAATTATTGCTTATGGGGAAATCGTATGTGATTTTGCTAATGTTTACCTCCATTATATGGGTCATGAAATTACAGAAGAGTATGGTGGACGATGGCTTGTTATTAGTGGAGATGACTCAGAAGTAGTAGCAGGTATTGTCTCGCTGGGTAAAGATAGTCGTGCGGCATGGACAATGCATGTAGGTTTGGTAATGCCAATTACAGAAGTCATGATTCATGATTTGTATCTCATGGAAATTATGGAGAAACATAGAGAGCTTTTAGAAGAAAGTTTTGGTGAAAACCTTGCCAATTTACGTAAAAAGTTCTCTATCCATCCAGATTTTAAGAAACATTACGTTGACTAGATTTGTACTATTTTTTCCTGTTTTAACAACATAAAAAGAAAAGCATTACTTTTTTATTAATCATCGTTTTGATGAAGTAGTGTGGGGCTCAGTACAAATTCAAGCTTTAACACCAGCATCCAGCGTCTATGGGCAATCCCAAGTAGCGAATATTGCTAGATGGGAATTACTAATAATGATTGATGAATATGGATGGATTTGAAGCATGGAAGCACGCATTAGCGGAAGCATCATTTTCACCTATAGCGAAAAAATACGGGAGAGTCCTGCAATAGTCAATGGACAATTAGAAGTTCCAGAAAATTTCATTGAAAAAGGTGAAGCCGATGTGATTGCCTTAGGAAAGGGAACCCTGGTGAGTGGATCAATAAAGTCAATGATGGAAAGCTATAAGCAGTTTTAAAGCCGGAAGAAGTGTTAAGCCCGAATGCAAAAAATAAGGTATTTGAAGTATAAATCTTCTCCATCTCACAGTGCTTTACTTGAAGAAGCAAACTAAAAAAAGCCGATTCCTTAACGTACAGGAATCGACTTTTTTAGTTTGAAATTTCGCCTAGCGTAAAAATTCCCCGTTCATCTTAACCCAAAAATAACACTATTTATTTTGAAAAGATTTCTTTTGCGTTTTCCATGGCCATTTTATTTCCTAGTGCTGAATAGTCAAGCCATGGCTGATCCGGAACTACGTATACATGTTTTCCTTTAACTGCTTTCAACCCTTTCCAAATGGGTGTATCTTCCAACTGTTTAAAAGCAGTCTGAGACTCATCGTCACTGTTGACAATGACAAATATAGCATCTGCATCGAAATCTGGAAGAACTTCTTGAGATATGACTTCGTAAGGCAGATTTTTATCAATCTTTTCAACACCATTGGCAGGTTTAAAACCTAAATCCTGAAATAAGATAGGTCCCATTGGCTTTTCAGTACTAAATACTCGTAACTCCTTTGCAGTAACACGGATTGCCATTACTTTACTGCCTTCACCAAGTTTATTTTCAATTAAATTTTTGACTTCTTTTGTTTGTTTTTCATAATCTGATATGAACTTTTCTGCTTGCTGTTGACGGTCGACAAGTTTAGCAACGGACTTTAAATGATCTCTCCATGTTCCTTCATCAAGATTAAATACATGAGTCGGTGCGATTTTTTCATATTTTGATACATCTTGTCCTGAAAATTCTTTATCAAGATAAATCACAGAAGGATTTAGTTCTATCAACGCTTCCATATCTGGATCTTTTACGGGTCCAAGCTTTTGCGTATCTTTTAATCGATCCTTCACATGCGGCAGAAAATCTTTTAATTCTCCACCAATTACAGAACCAACTGGAGTTATATCTAATGCAAGTAAATCATTTGTTAGGTGGATGGAAAGTGAAGCGATTCTAGGTTCTTCACTCTCTGGTTTATTTTTTTTTGCTGATTTACTATCATTTGAAGATGTCTGTCCGCAAGCCGACAAAATAAGAATTAACATAATGCTAAATAAAATAGTAATTTTCTTGTTCATTTTTTCTCCTAATTGAAAAGTTATTTTGTTTTTGTGAGCAAGTAAAGAAAATAGGGAGCTCCTATAGCAGCGACTACTATACCAGCTGGAATAGCATTTGGATGAAATATGGATCGGCCGATGGTATCCGCAAGCACCAAAATAATGAGTCCTATAAGCCCTGCAACAGGAAGGAAATGCTGGTACATCGGGCCGACGAGCCGACGGGCAAGATGCGGGGCAACTAGACCAATAAATCCAATACCGCCGGCCATTGCTACACTCGCACATGACAAACCAACAGCAGTTACCAGCATCAGCAAACGTTGTTTTTGAACAGAAACACCAAGTCCAGCCGCTACCTCATCACCTAGTGATAAGGCATTTAATGTGTTAGATTTGAAGTAAGCATAAGGTGCTAAAATAAGGATCCACGGAAAAAGGGCAATAACATGGATCCAATCTCTTCCCCATACATTACCAACCAACCATCTTGAAGCAAATGAGTAGGTTTCTTCATCAAGACGAAGAGACAGAAAAAGTGTAATAGCACTAAAACCAGCAGAAATCGCAATTCCAATGAGAATAAGGCGAATGGGCAGTATGCCTTTGTAACGATCATAGGCAAGTAAAACAATAAGAAAAGCAGTTAAGACTCCGCCTAAAAAGGTAAATAACGGTATAAGGATTGATGCTTTTTCATCTAATGAATGAAAATAGGTTACAAAGATAATCAGACCAAAGGACGCACCTGCATGTAAGCCTAGAATTCCTGGATCTGCCAAAGGATTACGCGATAAACCTTGTAGGATTGCACCTGAAATTCCTAATCCAACTCCCGCCAACATGGTAATCAAGATTCGTGGCATACGGTAATCAAATAGCACAGTAGAACTTTTAAAATCACCGTTGCCAAAAAGCGTTTGGATTATTTTTAAAGGTGAAATTCGCAGTGTACCTGTATTCAAGCTTATTAATACTGCAATTATACTAATAAAAATAAATACCATAGTAACTATATATGCCCTCTTGTTGTCTGCATTCATATGACGCTTCACCTATAAGTCCCTCCCTACTTTACGAGCAATATAGAGGAAAAAAGGAACACCGACAAGGGCAACCATTATACCAATAGCCAGCTCTCTAGGCGGGTTCAACGTTCTGGCACCCAGATCAGCCAGTATTAACAGAATCGAACCCAATAATGCTGACATTGGAATAATGAGCTGATAATATCCTCCAACCAATTTTCGTGAAATATGTGGGATTACAAGTCCAACAAAACCTATTGAACCAACGGCCGAAACAGAAACTCCTGCCAGAATAACGGCTACTATCATTCCTAGTATTCTAATACGATTCGTATTCACACCAAGATTGGTGGAAATATCATTGCCCATTGAAATGAGTGATACAGATCGACCTAATGAAATTGCCCAAATAATTGCGATAAGAATAATAGGAGCAAGCACTTTCAAATGACTCCACTTTATCCCTGCTACACCTCCCGCATACCAAAATGCTAAATCCTGACTCAAATCATAATAAATGGCCACTCCTGAACTAAGTGAATGTAGGAGCGCTGCTATCACTGCACCTGAGATTGTTAGCCTTATAGGTGTTAATCCTCCCGGCACAGATGAGCCTATTATATAAATGAATAATGTACTCAACACAGCTCCTATAAATGAAAAAACCATCAAGACAGCATATGGTATATTTGGAAAGAAAGCGAAACTAAGGGCTACCACAAACATTGACCCTGCGTTAATACCAAGTATTCCTGAGTCAGCTAAGGGGTTGTGGGTGACTCCTTGCATCAAAGCACCTGCAACTGCAAAAGCTGCTCCGACTAATGCAGCGCCAATCACCCGTGGAAGCCGTAGTTCGTGGATAATCTGTTGCTGTGTCAGTGTGGGATTATAATCAAAAATCGCTGACCACACCGTATTGATGCTAACCTCTTTTGCTCCAAATGTTACAGCCAAAAATAGGCACAGCACTAATCCAATAATCACCAGAATGAATAAACACAATAGCAGAAAACCATTTGAACGCTTTTTGAGTCCCTTTAGAGAGGGATTATGTAACATTTTTTAATTCATCCTTTACTGTTCATTGGAATTGATAATCATTATCATGATGATTATATCTTTACTCTTTGCTGAAATCAATCTATTTTTTTAACACGTTAATTTGTTAAAATATTGAATTGTTTGTATATGTTCACATAGGCTCCAGTAGGCAGGAAAATCGTTCGTAAAAGTGTACTTTTACGATTTTTTAATTATGATTGTTACGAATCTCCTTATTGTTCCAAGCATATAGTTTATAGAATTTATGATAATTAATATATAAGGGGTGAATGGATTGAACAAGGTAGGAAAAGATGATTTTGTTTCTGGGTTTGTTCCACATCATAATCATGGGTCCGTTGATTATACATCTGTAGAGGACGGCCATGTCCATCAATGTCTGGATGTAACATCCCCGCCAATTCCATCACAAGAGGGAGAACATATTCACTATACAGAAGGATATGTGGTATTTGAGGATGGGCATAACCATTATTATAAGGCATATTCGGGACCAGCCATTCCTGTTGGCAATGGAATGCACGTTCATTATTATGATTTTTACACAACTGAAGATGATGGGCATAAACATCGAGTTAGAGGGGTCGATCAACCTGCTCCAGGGAATAAATAAAGGTACATGATATTCAAAAAGAAAACATCAGGGGGATTGAACGCCCCCTGATGTTTTCTTTTTTTTGATAATTTTAGTAGAGTTTTATCCGATTCGAGGTTTTTCAAATAACCAGTGATAAATTATTTAACGAAGTTTAGAAGTGAAATTATCCAAAATTAAAAGCCCCATTTCTCAGTGTCATAAACGAGAAATGGGGCTTTTTTCACTTTATGCGTAACCCGTTATTTCGAACCCCTCCTTTTAATCGAGAGGGGCTCTTTTTTTGAAGTTTTACAAAATGCAAAAAATGAATCATTTAAAAGGTAAAGTGTTAACAAATATTATTAATACTAAATGGTTTTTCACACTCCGAGTTGTTTCGCAGCTTTTTAAGCCAAGAATCTCATATATCGTAAAAAGTCTGATCATTCTTTAACGTTTTTAAAATATGCTTAGTCAGCATTGACGCATCATCCGTGTTTTTCCAAACTGCAGATATGGAACTGAATAATTCAGAGTTATCGATGTTCAATGCTTTAACTTTGCTTTTTCCCAACAAACTCACCATATCTTTCGGCATGAGAGCAACACCTAAGTTATTGGATATAAGGTTGGCAATCGTTAATAATTCGGATCCTTTACATAATTCTTTAGGTGAAAATCCAGCAGTCAGACAAGCCTTTTCCAAAAGGAATTGAAGGGAGTGCGCTTGGACGGCATCATAATGGATAAAAGATTCGTCCCTTGCTTCGTATAAGTGTATAGCATCCTTTTGGGCAAGTGGATGATCAATGGAAACGACTAATTGTAAAGGGAACCTTTTGAATTCAATCATGCTTAATCCTTCATTTGCGATGATGTTATTGTGTATGGGCGTTCGGATGAAACCGATGTGATAATTTTGTTGGTTTACGAGCTTCACTGCTCTTGAGGATGTTGTTTCATGCAGGTAAAAATCTGTTTCCGGGTATTCCCCCACTATCTTTTTCAATAACTTCGGGATATATATGCTAGCTGCAGAGGGGACAGTAGCAATCTTCATTTTGGGCTTGGGGATGGTTTTATTTTCAACTATGTAATTCACTGTTTTCTCAATATCTTCAAAGGAAGGGGCAAGTTTTTTATAGATGTACTCTCCTTCTTCCGTCAATGTAATTTTTCTTGTCGTTCGATTTAATAGTTTAAGGCCTAATTGTTTTTCGAGGGATAAAATCTGTTGGCTAAGTCCTGGCTGGGATATATGCAGGGTTTTGGAAGCCTCACTGAAACTAAGATGGTTAGAAACCTCTATGAAATAGCGGAGGGATAGGAAATTCAAACAATCACCCACTTTAGTCAGATTTGAAAATACACACTAAAAATAGCTGGTAAAAGGAAGGGCGGACCTCAAATATACCCTCTCAAATAATATTTGTATATAACGATTAAAGGCTAGAAATATGTTAAAAGTTTGTATTTTTATAATAAAGACTTATAAGTTTATAACAATAATATATTTCTAAAACGGAAGAGTCAATATTATCCTTAAATTAAGGATAAAAATGTAATAAAGAGGATAATGAACTCATTAAATAACAGAATCTTCCGAATTTAAGCGGGCGTTTTTACAAATCTCTGCTTGTTTACTTGAGATAAATAAAACTTTTTAATCGATAGTGGGACTTTTAGTTATTGTGTCTAATTTTGCAAAAAAAAGGAAAAGTGGGGTGGTCGGTAGAATAATAATAGTATCATCTCTTGCAGATGATGAAAAACAATGGGGGGGAGTTTTATGAAAAAGTTTAATAAGTACTTTTTATTGGTTATGATTCTGACAGTGACCGGTATTATAACGGCCTGCGGAGACAGTAAGGAAGAAGTATCCGGCAGCGGAAACCAAAACCTGAGTTTGTTGACTGGTGGAACGGGAGGTACATACTATCCACTTGGGGGACAAATTGGAAAAATCATTTCTGATAAAACAAAAGCGAAAATAACACCTCAGACATCTGGTGCCTCGGCTGAAAACATGGAAACTTTAAGAGCTGGAGAAGCTGAAATCGCTTTTTCGCAAACGGATATCGCCGCATATGCACTTGAAGGAAAAGAAATGTTCGATGGCAAGCCTATAGACAATATACAGGCGATCAGCTCTTTATATCCTGAAACGGTTCAAATTGTAACGACGGCAAAGAGTGGAATTAAATCAGTCGAGGATTTGAAAGGTAAAAAGGTATCAGTAGGTGCACCGGGTTCTGGTGCTTACATCAATGCAATGCAAATCCTGGAGATCCATGGGTTGACTGAGAAAGATATTAAAGGACAAAATCTTTCTTTCGATGAGTCGACGGAAGGAATCCAAGCTGGAAGTATTGACGCAGCTTTCATTACGGCCGGTACACCAACTGGTGCGGTTGATGCGCTATCCGTACAAAATGATATTATTATCCTGCCTATTGCAGAGGACAAGATTCAAGAGTTGGTTAAAAAATACCCATACTATGCAGAAGACACAATTCCAAGCGGTACGTATAAAATCAAATCCGATGTTAAAACAGTTGCTGTTAAAGCAATGTTAGTGGTTACAAAGGATCTTGATGAAGATTTAGTGTATGAAATGACAAAAGCGGTATATGACAACACGGATAAAATCACACATGCCAAGGGCAAGTTCATTACAGCAGAGACTGCACTTGAAGGATTAGGGGATATGGAAATTCACCCTGGCGCTGCAAAATACTTTAAAGAAAAAGGTGTTTCCAAGTAATGAAATTTGGTCGGTAGCTCGCAATATGTGGCCTATCGGCCTCGTTTTTTCTGAATGGGATTTCAGATTTTGAAAGGGGTACCTATGAAATTCAAGATATTCATGGCTTTTGGTACACCTCTGATCATCGCTTTTCTATTATTTTTTCCGTATAAGCATGTAATTGCATTTTCCTACCAGGACCAAGGGGAATTAGTCGCGTACTTGCCATTGAAAAGAGAAAAAAACTTCCAGATTAAGTATACACACTCCATCCACCTCTCGGAGGTACTGGAATCATATCGTTTATCCGATAAGCAAATCGAACAAACCGAACTTGCTTATAGTGATTTTGCGGTCGGTATGCCTTCTAATGCAGAGGGGGAGGAAGTATTTGAAGAGAAAGATGGTATCTACTTCATAAAAAATATGAATCGCAATTTCGCTTATATAGATTTACGTGTAGGGCAAGTTAGAGCTAACCATCGATTAGTTTATGATAAAAAAACATATACATTGGCAGACTTTATTAAGCCAGGAACATGGGTCAGGATTTCATCGGAAAGAATTTCAATATGGGAACAGTTGAAAGGAGTGAAGATTCATGGCTGATAAGGAAAAAATGCAGTATTTAACCGAAGCGGAACAACAGGAATTATTGGAAAAGTACGATCCTGAAGCAGGGACAAGGAAATTAACCGGCGTCTTGGGACACATTGTATTTTTTGGACTCTTAGCTTTTTCGTTATTCCAATTATATACTGCTATTTTTGGTGTTTTTACAGCACAAATCCAACGGACGATACATTTAGGGTTTGCACTTTCCTTGATTTTTTTACTTTTTCCTGCAAACCGGAAGAAGCGTCAGAAAGGAAAATTTCAAGTTGCTTGGTACGATATCATTTTAGCGATCCTTAGTATAGGCGTAGGTGCATATTGGCCATTATTTTTCGAAGATATCGTCATGAATGTAGGACGTTTAGGCGCTGTGGATTTTGCGGTTGGTTTAATGGCCATTCTGCTAGTTTTAGAGGCAACTAGACGAGCAGTAGGGCTTCCTATTATGGTCATTGCTTTATTATTCGTTTTCTATGGGATTTTTGGTCAGTATATGCCAGGATTCCTCTCTCATCGCGGTTTAACGCTGGAACGTTTGGTGCAAACGATGTTCTTCTCGACAGAGGGCATTTTAGGTACACCGTTAGCTGTTTCATCGACATTCATCTTCCTGTTTTTATTATTTGGTTCCTTTCTTGTCCGTACGGGTGTCGGGCAATACTTCAATGATCTTGCAACGTCTATTGCCGGTAGAAGGATAGGGGGACCTGCGAAGGTTGCGATTTTTTCCAGTGCTCTGCAAGGAACGATCAGCGGAAGCTCTGTGGCTAATGTTGTCACTTCAGGATCCTTTACAATACCGATGATGAAAAATCTTGGATACAAGAAGGAATTCGCAGGGGCAGTGGAAGCAGCCGCGTCTACTGGCGGTCAATTAATGCCTCCGATCATGGGGGCGGCGGCATTTTTAATGGTTGAATTCATTGGGAATGGGATTACGTATTGGGATATAGCAAAGGCGGCTACGATTCCAGCTATCCTTTACTTTTCAGGAATTTGGATCATGACCCATTTTGAAGCGAAACGACTTGGATTACGTGGACTAACGAAAGAAGAAATGCCAAATAAAAAGGAAGTGATCAGTAAACTTTATTTGTTAATTCCGATCATCGCCATTATCTTCCTGCTCATGCTGAATATAACGGTTACACATGCAGCCTTGTATTCCATTCTTATCTCAGTTCTTGTAGGATTCATAAACAAGGATGTCCGCATGAAATTCATCGATATCATTTATGCATTAGTGGATGGAGCCCGGACTGCACTTGCGGTTGCTGCTGCAACCGCAGCAGCCGGCATTATTGTAGGAATAGTTACGAAAACAGGGCTTGGGCTGAAATTGGCAAATGGATTAATCGATTTCTCTGGTGGATATTTAATTCCAACACTGATGCTAACGATGGTAGCGGCAATTATTTTAGGAATGGGATCACCTACAACTGCCAACTATGTGATCACCTCGACGATTGCAGCACCTGCGATCATTTTGCTTGGCGTCCCTGATTTATCTGCACATCTATTTGTCTTCTATTTTGGCATTATAGCAGATATAACTCCTCCAGTTGCATTAGCGGCATTTGCAGCGGCAGGGGTAGCGGGCAGTGAACCGATAAAAACGGGGATACAGTCATCAAAACTGGCTATTGCTGCATTTATCATTCCGTATATTTTTGTTCTCTCTCCACAATTACTAATGATCGATACAACTTGGCTGGAGGTCGCCTGGGTCGTTCTTACAGCGCTGTCAGGCATGATTGCAATTGGTGCTGGAGTTATAGGTTACTGGATGAGGGGAATGCACTGGATAGAAAGAATCCTCGCTATAATCGTTGGTTTACTATTAATCTATCCTGAAACGATATCGGACATCGTTGGGTTAACTACATTTATCGTATTGCTGGCTTTACAATATCTTGGAAAGAGCGACAAATACGACAGCCCCAATATCTTGGAACATAAGCAAAGTATAGAGAAAAGTTGAGGCTTCAATTTTCAATCCGGATGTAAAGGTTAGTGAAGAGTCATGGTGAAAATTCAGGGGGGTGATTTTTTGAATTGAATCATCATTGAGAGAACTTATCTAACAGCCAAAGGGAATGTGCATACTGCTTCAATTTAGAGATTAACCAGTATATTCCCGACTTGCAGATCGAGGGTCATCCGTATATCCACTTGCCGTATGGTGAAATCCCAATTTTGTTTTTGAAAGGAGACTAATTCATGAAATTTTTAAAAAGTTTTATTTTAGTTACTTTCAGTTTCTTTTGTATGATCACACCAGCTTTTGCAAGTGTCCCCGGAGTGGATAAGTCAATGGGAAAGGGTTTTACAAATGGAATCGTATCAGTTTCTCATCCGTTAGCAGCTGAAGCGGGTATAAAGATACTAAAACAAGGTGGAAATGCAGTCGATGCAGCAGCTGCCATTCAATTATCGTTAAATGTAGTTGAGCCAATGATGTCTGGAATCGGCGGCGGTGGTTTTATGATGATCTACAATAAAAAGGAAAATAAAATAACGATGATCGATAGTCGCGAAATGGCACCACAAAATGTTACGCCTGAACTTTTTTTAGATTCAAAGGGAAAACCTATACCTTTTAGTAAACGGCACATATCTGGGAAAGCGGTTGCAGTTCCCGGAACACTTTTAGGGGTAGAAACTGCTCTTGAGAAATATGGAACATTGAAATTATCTCAAGTTATCGACCAGTCTATTTTACAAGCTGAAAAAGGGGTAAAAGTCAATTGGGCGACAGCTCAATATATCGACGAAAATGTAAAAAAACTTGAAAATAACCAAGCGGCTGCAAAAGTTTTTGTGCCAAATGGAAAACCATTGGTAGAGGGAGATACCCTCGTTCAGCCAGATCTGGCAAAGACTCTTAAGTTAATAAAAGAACAAGGTTCTAACGTTTTTTATAAAGGTGAAATTGGAGAAGCACTTACCAAAGAAGTTCAAAAACGTGAAGGAACGATGACAAAAGAGGATTTGGAAAACTATGTGGTGAAAGAGAGAGAACCAATTAGATCGGAATATAGGGGCTTTGAATTGGTGGGTGCAGCTTCACCAAGTTCAGGCAGTTTGACGATCCAACAAATCCTGAAGCTTATGGAAGGATACGATGTACAAAAGATGGGGGCTAACTCCCCTGAGTATCTTCATTATCTAACGGAAGCCATGCATCTCGCATATGCCGATCGAGCTGCCTATATGGCAGATGAAGATTTTTATGATGTACCTACTAAAGGACTATTGGATGAAGATTATATAAAAGAAAGAAGAAAACTCATTAATCCAAATAGATCAACAGTTGATGTCAAAGCAGGCGATCCATGGAAGTATGAGGGCAAAGAACCGACTTCAATGAAGAACGTTAAGGAAGAGCAGACCCCGATCGGACAAACGACTCACTTTTCTGTAATGGATAAGTGGGGAAATATGGTTGCTTATACGACTACAATCGAGCAAGTATTCGGATCGGGTATCATGGTACCTGATTATGGATTCATGCTTAATAATGAAATGACGGATTTTGATGCCACACCGGGGGGCGTTAACCAGGTGGAACCAAGAAAAAGACCAAGAAGCAGTATGTCCCCGACCTTCGTATTAAAAGATGGCAATCCCTTCATGGCCATTGGTTCACCAGGCGGAGCGACGATAATAGCATCGGTATCTGAAACGATTATGAATGTGCTTGATCATCATATGCGAATTCAAGATGCCATACTAGCTCCACGTATTTATTCTGCTGGTTATCCTACAGTTAGATGGGAACCGGGAATTGAACAAAATACAAGGCTGGAGTTAATGGCAAAAGGCCATGTTTATGAAGAAAAACCCCAACATATCGGTAATGTGCAAGCTGTCATTTTTGATTATGAAACAGGGAAAATGTATGGAGGAGCCGACAATACGAGAGAAGGAACTGTTCAAGGAGTGTATGATGTTTCCTATAAAGCTAAAAAGCCAAAAGAAATAAAAGAAGAAAAGAAAGGACCGTTTACCTTAAAGGTGAATGGAGCCGTTTATCCCTATACTGCTGAACAAATGAAACTGATAGATGAAAAACCCTATATCCAATCAGACAAATTGCTACTTGGATTGGGTGTAATTGGAGCAGGTGACTTAGGAACATATGAACCAGATAAAAAATCGTATTTACCGGTGTTAAAAGTAGCGAAATCGTTAGGATATAAAACAAAATGGAACGAAACAGACAAAGAGGCACTATTGGAAAAAGATCCAGCGGATTTTGAAGATCCCGACGATGATGGTAGCGTCACGAATTGATTTCATCCTGACTAATATAACCAGTCCAGACAGGGATTCCTTTAAAAAGATGTAAGAAGGATATTGGAAGTGAAACGGTCCAGACTAATGATATTCCCCTTGTGCATTGTGCAGAAAGGGGAATATTTTTTTGTGCATTTTTTCAGTGAAGATTTGCTTTTTTAGTTAGTCGATTCAATCACTCTCATTAAAAAAGCGATGTATCTCCTCAACTAATTTACATACCGCAGGTGACAGATATCGATCTTTCAAGTATGCCAGGTATACAGTCCTTTCCAAAAAATTAGATTCTATTGCACGGATTGAAGTATCGGTTGTTGTAACGGATTTTACATAGCTTTCCGGTAAAATTGTAACACCAAGTCCTTCTTCCACCAAACTGCAAGCTGTTTCAAGTCTTTCTATTTCGTAAATAATATTGGGAAGTGCCTTTTCATGCTTGAATGCTTTTAAGATATCATCTCTTGTTTGAAATCCAGTTGTACTAATGATCAATTCTTTCTTTGCAAGGTCTTGGAAAGTGATAGACTCTTTTTCGTTTAATTCATCATCTTTATGGACCAAAAGCACGAATTTTTCATTGTATAGGGGTGCAGATATGATTTTCTCATGGTTAATTGGCTGGTTCGTGATGGTGAAATGAACATTAAACCGATTTAACGATTCGATAACCTTTTCTTCCCCCAATATTTCCCTGACTTTGAAATGGATATTAGGATAATTGATTTTAAAATTCCTGATTATCTTCGGGAACCAGATTTTGAATGATTCGATGGAACCTATAGATATTGTTCCACTTCCAACATGCTTCATCTCCTCAAGTTCCACTTGAAAATTATTGAATCTTCTTAACAAATCCACAGATCTCGTATAAAAAATCCCCCCTGCTTCCGTAAGCTCAAGTCCCCTTGTATTACGTTCCAAAAGCTGAAAACTAACTTCTTTTTCTAATTTCATTATGGCATTACTTAAGGAAGGTTGAGATATATGCAGTATTTTAGCAGCTTTAGAGTAATTCTTTTCCTGGACAACGGTAGTGAAATAACGTAGTTGGCGAAGATCCATATATTCTCCTTTCTATAGTTTAAAACTATAGATATATTAAAATTTTGTATTGGTAATTATATATTATCTCAATTATAATTTTTAAAAAAGATATTTCAGAATTTTTTTAATAAAGGAGAAATTATGTATAATAAACCGATTTTAGATTATTGGAATGGAAGGATTGATTCCCATTCTGAAATGGACAGCTTCAGGTACCACCAAAGAGTGCGTTTGTCACCGATTTCGGAATTAAACACCTCTCCCAAAGCATCCAGAACCTTTGGAATGATTGGCTTCAAATGTGATGAAGGCGTCAAAAGAAATAAAGGCAGGATTGGTGCTGCAGAGGGTCCTGATCATATAAGGCAGTCCTTGGCGAAATTACCATGTCATTTATCCTCCCAAACCGAACTGGTGGATGCTGGAAATGTAATCTGTGAAGGTTCAGAGATGGAGGATGCCCAAGCTCAACTGGGATCAGCTGTTGCCCAGATATTGGAGAGTAAAGCGATTCCTATCATACTTGGCGGAGGACATGAAACCCTTTATGGTCATTATCTTGGGATAAGGAAATACGTTGGACCAAAGGCTAGATTGGGGATTATTAATATTGATGCTCACTTTGATATGAGGCCTTATGAAAAAGAAAGTTCATCAGGAACGATGTTTAAACAGATTTTGGACGAAGATCAAAGTTGTGGATATTTATGTGTCGGAATTCAGAAACAGGGAAATACGAAGGCCCTGTTTAAAACTGCTGAGAGGAGTAAGGTCGACTACATATTGGAAGAAGATTTGTCATTGAACGAAATGAATGAAACCAAGCAGCGGATAAATGAATTCGTTAAAAAAAATGACTTCATCATTCTTACATTATGTACTGACGTTATTGATTCAGCCTACGCACCAGGGGTAAGTGCACCCTCTCCATTTGGACTGAATCCGAAATTGGTCCGTGCCATTATTAGGCATGTCGTATCAAACGAAAAGATCCTCTCCTTTGATATCGCGGAAGTGAATCCTTCGTTGGACGAAAATAATAAAACCGTTACATTGGCAGCACATTTAATAAATGAGGTATTGCTGCATTTTAAATAATAAATTATACATCTGGGGGCAGACATACGATGAATCTGGAATTAAATCAAATCACAACTTTATTTCTCGCCGTATCACTGCTTTTGGCGGGTGGACTGTTAATTGGGAAGATTCCCATCCTTAAAAGGTTTTGCATACCGGCTCCAGTAGTGGGAGGATTATTGTTCGCGATACTTGTGACAATCTTCAGACAGGCTGGATTGATCAATTTAACATTGGATACTACTTTACAAAGCCTTTTCATGCTTACTTTCTTTACAACTGTAGGGTTAGGGGCAAGCTTTAAACTTGTTAAGCTAGGTGGGAAACTGCTCGTCATTTACTGGCTGGCTTGCGGCGCCCTGGCTCTTTTTCAGAGTATGATAGGAGTTTCACTTGCAACCGTACTTGATTTAGAGCCTTTATTAGGAGTAGTAATGGGCCCCATCTCGATGGAAGGAGGCCATGGGGCAGCTACTGCATTTGGCGGGACAATTGAAGATCTTGGGGTTAGTTCCGCTTTATCCATTGGACTTGCAGCAGCAACCTTTGGCTTGGTTGCAGGCGGGTTAGCTGGTGGTCCATCCGTTAAATATTTAATCACTAAGTATAAATTACAGCCATCCGAAGCGGATATTGATGATGAAGTGGCAGCAGCCGTGGAAGCGAACGGAGATTCACCCAAGGGGATCAACGCCCAAAACTTCATGATCCAGATTCTGATCATAACATTCTGTATGGCAGCAGGTTCTTACTTAGGAGAGCTTTTCTCGAGTTCAACCGGTTTTGTTTTGCCAAGCTATGTAGGAGCAATGTTTGTAGCGGTTATCGTTAGAAATATTCTTGATGGTTTTAAAAGAGAAGCTGTGGATATGAAAAGCATCGATCTAATCGGAGACGTAACATTGGGGATTTTTCTTTCTATGGCCTTAATGAGCATAAAACTATGGGAAGTGGCCGATTTGGCATTGCCGATGCTTCTAATTGTTTTCGTCCAGGTATTTTTCATAGTACTTCTTGGTACATTGGTATTATTCAGATTACTAGGTAAGAATTATGATGCAGCTGTCATGGTTGGTGGCTTTATCGGACATGGATTAGGGGCAACTCCCAACGCAATGGCTAATATGTCTGCCATTACAGGTCAATTTGGTCCTTCGAGAAGGGCATTTCTTATCGTACCGATCGTAGGGGCATTCCTCATCGACCTTTTTGCTATCCCTATTATCATTACCAGTATAAATTTGTTGAAGTGAAAAACCTTCTGACCAGACTGTCTTTGATTTCATTCATGGACAGTCTTTTTTATCTATAAGTTATTTTGAATGCAAATGGAAGATTACAAGCTTCCTTTACTATGAAATGAGGGTCTCGGATTGCTTCGGGTGATTAATCTTAAGGGTAATCAAGTTTAATGGAGCCACTGTATAGGCTCCTCATTAGTGGATTAACCACGACTCTGCTTAAGGTCAATAATGATACTTGTAGGTTTTTGGTTTATAATAACAACCATCTAGCATTATGAGGGGGGATCCTATGAATGAATATAATGTAACGGTCAGGAATGGCAGTACATTAATTTTGTCGGAAATCATTAAAGCTGAAGATGAAAGAGAGGTCCTTGGAACACTTTTGATTTCCAGCGAATTATTCAATCAACCATTTACCGACATCAGGATTTTAGAACGCTGATTTGTACCTGCCCGTTCCATTTGTTACACTGTAATAAATCTTAAAACGGTAGGCGATATTATGTGCGGACGTTTCACCCTTTTCACTGACATTGAAGAAATAAAAGACCGGTTCGATATTCAAGGATCATTTGATGAAGAATACCAATTCAGTTACAATATTGCACCTTCCCACTCCGTGCTATCCGTCATTAATGACGGGACTAGGAATCGACTTGGATATCTTCGGTGGGGACTCATTCCTTTTTGGGCAAAAGATGAAAAAGTGGGCTACAAAATGATCAATGCCAGAGCGGAATCCATTGCTGAGAAGGCAAGCTTCAAGAATGCGTATAAGAAGAAACGATGCTTGATAATCGCTGATTCCTTTTATGAGTGGAAGAAGGGACCCGAGCGAAAAATACCCATGCGAATAAAGCTTAAGAATCATGCTCCATTTGGTATGGCCGGTCTCTGGGAATCTTGGAAATCTCCAGAGGGCATCAACATTTATTCGTGCTCAGTTATAACGACCGTTCCTAATGAGCTAATGACCAGCATTCATGATCGTATGCCTGTCATCCTAAAACCTGAAGATGAAAAAGATTGGTTGAATCCATCCATTAATGATCCTGCATATCTGCAGCAGTATTTAAAATCATTCGATCCTGAACAGATGGAAGCATTTGAGGTATCGACTGATGTGAACTCAACTAAAAATAATTCACCTAACCTGATACAACAAATTTGCTGAGAGGTCCTTTCTTTAGACCTCTTTTTATTTTAAGTTCCTTCCTGATAAAAGACAGGATTTGGATCATAGTATAACAAGTACATCATTATTGAAAAAACCTTATTTACTGCACATGTAAAAGGCCCTTTATTATATTAAGGTCCACATGTGAAATTCTTTAAAACTAAACCTTGCGAAAATACATAAAATGCTGTACTCTTATATTTGCTTTTCAATATGGCTTTCGATGTCACTTTCACAAACTCAGATGGTTTCGGCGAGTTTCCAGTCTGGTACTTTTCTGGTGGATATCGTAATATTTGATAAATTATATAATGTAGATCTTCTTATCAAGAGAGACGGAGGGACTGGCCCGAAGATGTCTCGGCAGCAGACTTAATAGGAGTGCTGTGCCAAATCCAGCAGGCTAATTTTTGCCTGAAAGATAAGGGGGGCGTTTTTTATAAATTAAAAGACCTCTTCTTGTTGTTTAAAGGAAGAGGTCTTTTTTTATGCCGACAGTTTTAAAGCTGTTGATTCCATTAGTGGGCATATCAGGTTATTATTAGCGTTATTTGCAAAAACTGTTAAAAGAATAAGGGCTGTGACACATGTCATGCGAAAAATAAAAAGAGGTGTTCATCATGAGTGCAAACAATAAAGGGAATCCCTGGGCATTGATCCCATTTGTCGTTTTTTTAATTTTATTTATTGGCTCCGGAATCATCACTAAAGATTTTTATTCATTTCCGGTGATTGTAGCGATTTCTATCGCATCAGCAGCTGCATTGGCAATGAATCGGAAAGAGACTTTCAATCAAAAGGTTGAAATCTTCTGTAAAGGTGCCGGGGACTCCAATATTATGTTAATGGTTATCATTTTCCTTTTGGCTGGCGCTTTTTCCAAGGTTGCAAATGGCATGGGGGCAGTTGAATCAACAGTGAATCTTGCCTTAGCTGTTTTTCCGCAAAATCTATTAATGGTAGGGATTTTCATTATTGCTTGTTTTATTTCTTTATCTATGGGGACAAGCATGGGAACGATTGTTGCCCTAGCACCTATTGGGGTTGGAATTAGTGAGCAAACAGATATTTCGCTTGCCCTTTCAATGGCGGCCGTTATTGGTGGTGCGATGTTTGGTGATAATCTATCCTTCATTTCGGATACGACAATCGCTGCAGTTCGAACACAGGGAACGAAAATGAAGGATAAGTTTAAAGTGAATTTTTTCATCGTTTTACCTGCGGCCATCATCACATGTGCCATCCTAGGAATTTTAACGATGGGTGAACAAGCCGACATTTCCCAACATGCTTATAATTGGGTGAAGATCCTTCCATATCTTTGTGTATTGATCACTGCATTGGCAGGAGTCAATGTGTTCCTGGTCCTTTCCATCGGAATTGTATTTGCCGGAATTATCGGCTTGGCTGATGGAAGTTATCAACCGTTGGGTGTCATTCAAAAGGTTGGGGAAGGTATGGCGGGAATGTATGAAATCTCCTTCCTTGCCATTTTAATTGCAGGTATGGTAGCTGTAATCAAACATAATGGTGGCATCGATTATTTACTCCACCTTGTGACCCGAAATAGCAAATCAAAAAAAGGAGCGGAATTCAGCATTGCCGGGCTTGTTGGTTTGACGAACCTTTCAACGGCAAATAACACGATTTCGATTATCATTGCCGGGCCACTTGCCAAAAATATTGCCGAGAAGTATGGGATTGATCCACGTAAATCGGCGAGCTTGCTTGACGTTTTTGCCTGTTGCATCCAAGGGTTGATTCCATATGGGGCACAGCTCCTTGTTGCAGCAGGGGTAGCAAAGATTTCCCCTATAAGCATCTTGCCATATTCTTATTACCCAATACTTATTGGGATTTGTGGAATTATTGCCATCTTGATTGGTTTTCCACGGTTTCAGGCGGGAAATGATGAAGCGAAGAAACGTACTTCTTAAAATGAGAATAATTTTGAAACAACACCCTGAATCATTGGATTCAGGGTGTTGTTATGACTATTACCATAAAATTGCCGTTTGGCAACGAGATGCGACCAAAAATATTTTGGTATGAAAAAAGATATTTATGAATAAGGTTATTAGTTTAAACTAATAAAAATAAGCCTGAACCATTTATTCTGGTTCAGGCTTATTTTCGTGCGCCCGGCATGGGTGCAATCTATAGGGTGGAAGTCCCGAATCATGAAGGCAGTAGTAGTGGTTAGCTTAATGCA
>NZ_JAWRYN010000898.1:0-261 GCF_046534585.1 Peribacillus sp. SIMBA_075
CCGCCTCCGCGCTGCTTCAGCTTAGAACCCCGATTGCTCGCGTCGGCCGTCGCTCTTCGCGGAGTCGTGCACTACGTAGGTCAGCCTCGAAGTTGTTCATCGCTGTGTTCTTCTGGTCGATAGAAGCAAATTTGTACCTGGCGCTGATTACCTCTCGAAGGTACGCGCGTATTTTCGACCGTTGTTCGTCCTGCAATCGATCATCGACGATGTAGTCGTAGCGAGCGAACGTGGCGATGAACGACGCCGAGAACCAGCTCT
>NZ_JAWRYN010000899.1:0-261 GCF_046534585.1 Peribacillus sp. SIMBA_075
CTACATCTTCGTGTACAGGTAATATATCATATTCATTTTGAATTGTCTTTATTTTACTTATATTTTCTGACAATAAAATGTTTGCCGGCATGGCGCGCTCATCTCCGAAATCTATAAATGTGAAGCAAGTGGCGATATTTTCCAATGCTTTTAAAATGGATAAATAGTCCTTTCCTTTAATCAAGCCCATCACGATATGAATTTTTCTATTTGGGTAATTTTCCTGTATGGTCTCCACAAGCGCCTTGATGCTTGCTTCGT
>NZ_JAWRYN010000900.1:0-261 GCF_046534585.1 Peribacillus sp. SIMBA_075
CGGCAAACGGGCTAATGATCGGCAACTGGGCAAATAAGTCGAAAAACGCGAAGAAGATGATAAGATAAATGAACAAGCGCAAAGGGGTCCCCAACTTCCTGTAAGGTGTATTATTGCGTGGAATTGCCAATTTCAACATCACCTGTGCAAGCGAAAACCGGCAAACTGGATCGAAATAAATGCGGCAAGGTGGGTTGCCTTCTGCTTTGTTTAGGGTATTGAAACACATGACCTTATTATAGCACCGGAGGGAAAAAGATG
>NZ_JAWRYN010000901.1:0-261 GCF_046534585.1 Peribacillus sp. SIMBA_075
GTTCGACATCGCCATCCGCCACGGCTGGCCGCTGTCGGTGGCCTTCATCGACCTGGACGACTTCAAGCGCGTCAACGACGGCCACGGCCACCTGGTCGGCGACGAGGTGCTGCGCAACTTCGCCCAGTCGCTGCAACGCCTGCTGCGCAGCAGCGACACCGTCGCCCGCTTCGGCGGCGAGGAATTCGTGGTGCTGCTGCGGGTCGAATCGCTGGCCGACCTGGAACTGGCGACCGAGCGCCTGCGCAAGGCCATCCGCGG
>NZ_JAWRYN010000902.1:0-261 GCF_046534585.1 Peribacillus sp. SIMBA_075
CGCGAGCACATCCCTGATCACCCCGTCGAGGCCGAAGCGCCATCGGTGGTGGCCTGACATGCGACCGCTCGACCCGCGCCTCCTCCGCTACGCGTCCTCCACGCGCGGCACCCTCGCCGCTGGTGGGGTGCTCGCGGTGCTCCAGACCCTCTCGATCATCGCGTTCGCCTGGCTTGTCACCGGCCTGGTGGTGCGGGCGATCGCACCGTTGCTGGCGCTGGTCGGGATCGGCGTGGCCGGGATCATCGCCGCCGCCTGCAT
>NZ_JAWRYN010000903.1:0-260 GCF_046534585.1 Peribacillus sp. SIMBA_075
AATGGTGACCCGTACGGGATTCGAACCCGTGTTACCGCCGTGAAAGGGCGGTGTCTTAACCGCTTGACCAACGGGCCGGATTATTTTCTGTTCATAGATAGATTGGGAAGCTCCCAAGCGGATTCGAACCGCTGACCTCTTCCTTACCATGGAAGTGCTCTACCTACTGAGCTATGGAAGCATATGGCTCCGCAGGTAGGACTCGAACCTACGACCGTTCGGTTAACAGCCGAATGCTCTACCACTGAGCTACTGCGGAA
>NZ_JAWRYN010000904.1:0-260 GCF_046534585.1 Peribacillus sp. SIMBA_075
GACCCAACCTGCCCGCCCGTCTCTGCTGCGTTATCCTTAAATACAGTCCATCGCGGCGCCGTTTCCGATGCGTTCGTAAGGAATAGCGTCGAGAATCCGGCGGTCGTTGCCTGAATGGAGCTTGCCGTTGCGTACGACGTTCCAGACACCTTCGCGTTACCTGCGACTTGCAGCATAGAGCCGCCGTCATCGTTTGTCGGTCCGATGAGCGTGCGCCCTGCCGCATTGACCTGCAACACGCGACCCTTGCCGCTGATCTG
>NZ_JAWRYN010000905.1:0-260 GCF_046534585.1 Peribacillus sp. SIMBA_075
AGTACTTCATTAATACTTGTTCCAGAATAGATTGGAGCATTTTGGTCTAATTCAAAACTTTTAAACTCAACTTCAACATCCTTCTTATGTGGGAATTGCTCTAAAGCCATTTCTAATCTACGTTTCCCAATGTAACAAAATGGGCATACAAAATCTGACCATACTTCAATTTTCATAGAAACACCTCATTAACATGTAGTTTTCAATCATTGTAGCACTGGCACTAAGGAATTCAAAAATTTATGCTTCAAGCCTTATAT
>NZ_JAWRYN010000906.1:0-260 GCF_046534585.1 Peribacillus sp. SIMBA_075
CTGGCCGCCTCGTAGATGTCTGTGGGGATGGCGCGCAGCGATGTGTAGATGACGATCATGTTGAATCCGACGCCGCCCCACAGAGCGATGTTGGCGACGCCGAAGATGACGAGATCCGGGCTGAGGATGTTCAGCGGCGTCCCGCCCAGGAGCTTGGTGAGGTAGGCGAAGGGGCTCACCGACGGGAGGTAGAGGAATCCCCACAGCAGCGAGCTGATCACTGCGGGCACGGCGTAGGGCAGGAAGATGCTGACGCGGCT
>NZ_JAWRYN010000907.1:0-260 GCF_046534585.1 Peribacillus sp. SIMBA_075
CTATATTTTTTTTGCCTTTTATATTTTCCTTTAACTTAAGTGCTGTAAAAAGTGCTGCTCCTGAAGATGGACCAACAAGAAGACTTTCATTTTTAACAATCTGCTCACACATGTGAACACTCTCATCGTCATTCACATGAAATACTTCATCTATAAGTTCTCTTTTTAAATTAGGAGGTGTTACATTCCCACCAATTCCTGTCATCCTACGAGCAGAAGCACAGCCACCAAAAATAGTTGATCCTTTTGCATCAACCGCT
>NZ_JAWRYN010000908.1:0-260 GCF_046534585.1 Peribacillus sp. SIMBA_075
GCCTGTATTGCGAGCGCGGCTGCCTCACTGCTCGTGGGGCCACTGAGTTTCGTCGGCCTGATGGCGCCGCATATGACGCGACGCATGGGATTTGACCGGGCGGCGAGCCACGTGTTGGCCTCGGCGCTCCTCGGTGCGTTGTTGATGACGATAGCTGACCTTGGCGCACGCAATGCAACATTTCCCTATGAGCTGCCGCTTGGTCTTTTCGCCGCTCTTGTAGGAGCGCCCTATCTGGCCTGGGCGCTCGGAAGGAAGAG
>NZ_JAWRYN010000909.1:0-260 GCF_046534585.1 Peribacillus sp. SIMBA_075
CCCAATTCGTTGGCGAAAAGGACAAGAGCCGGCTCACATACGATCGACGCACGCAATTTGGTCAGTTCGCCTTCAGCCATTTCGGGATATTTCATATAGAGGAAATGCGATACCGACAATTCCAATACGGCGTCGCCTAAAAATTCCAGGCGTTCATTGTCCGTGAATTGTCTTCTTCGATGCTCATTCACATAAGATGAATGGGTAAATGCCTGCTGCAGAAGGGCAGGGCGTTCAAACTGGATGTCCAGCTCTTTTTG
>NZ_JAWRYN010000910.1:0-260 GCF_046534585.1 Peribacillus sp. SIMBA_075
TCAAATCATTTCCGCAGATTATGGACACTCCATTTTATGTCATCACTACTGTATCACGCACCGAACATATTACCAACCTATATGTTCAAAAAAGAAAAAGAAAATTTATAAAAGTAAGATTCCCTTTAAAAAATTAACAAAAAAAGAGGATATCCTGTAAAAGACTGTTGTTATCAATCTTTTTGGATATCCTCTTATCTAACTATTTACACGTGTTTTTTCATATCATCGGCAACAGATTCAACATTTGTACCTACGAT
>NZ_JAWRYN010000911.1:0-260 GCF_046534585.1 Peribacillus sp. SIMBA_075
TCTAATATAGACCAACCAAATATTATAAAGAAAATGTTTCATTACATAAAAAAGCTCTATTGCTAGAGCACTCAAAAATAATATCAGTAAATGAATTAAAATAAGTAACCGATAATTAAAATATACAGATGCAAAATAAGTAAATCTATATATACTAAAAAAAATATATTATATGTCCTATTCATCATTTTAGTCAAGAAGACTCCTTCCTCAAGGGACACAAAGAAGCCCCCACTTTCACTTCGTTTTGAAGAGGGGGC
>NZ_JAWRYN010000125.1:0-478 GCF_046534585.1 Peribacillus sp. SIMBA_075
CTTCTGTTTTTACAACGGGGAATATCATTTGTATTACCAGTGGCATCCGCTCGGGCCTTTTCATGGCTTGAAATATTGGTATCATACGAAATCGACCGATCTGGTGAATTGGGAGAATGTCGGGATCGCCATTAAGCCGGACGAATATTTTGATAGCCACGGGGCATATTCAGGAAGTGCGGTTGAGCATGAAGGCAAACTATATTTGTTATACACCGGCAACACGCGGGATGAGAATCTCGTGAGACGCCCTTATCTATGCATCGCTTTGATGGATGATGAGGGAAATATCATCAAATCGAAAAAATCGGTTCTAGACAAAGTTCCGGATGGCTATACAGAGCATTTCCGCGATCCGAAATTATGGAAAGTGGACGACCGTTATTATGCGGTCATTGGCGCGCAGCGAACCGATCAAACGGGGGCTGTGTGTTTATTGAGTTCAACTGATTTATTGGAATGGAAGTTTGAAGGGGAG
>NZ_JAWRYN010000912.1:0-260 GCF_046534585.1 Peribacillus sp. SIMBA_075
GGCGGCGAGGGTCAGCAGGTCCTGTGCGAGGTTCGCGTCGTCGACGTGGATCTCGGAGCCGGGCGGCAGGATCCCCAGCGTCTGCAGCGCACGCGCCGAATCCGCTGACTCTTCCGCGGCGCGCACCGCCAGCCGGGCGACGAGCTGGGCGAACGCCGTCAGCCAGTGAGGGAGGGTGATCGTGCGGGTCGAGAGCGAAACGGTGCCGTAGTGCTGCTCGACCTCGGCCGTCCAGCGAGGTCCGGGCTCCCGCTTCAGGG
>NZ_JAWRYN010000913.1:0-260 GCF_046534585.1 Peribacillus sp. SIMBA_075
GGACGAGGCTTCGGTGGCGTTGGCTGCCGCGCTGGTGGCGCAACGTGCAGGCGATGCCGGCGTGGCGGAGCAGGCCGTGGAAGCAGTCTCCTCCAACGAGTTCGTGATGAAGAACCGCGTTCCGCGGGAACTCCTTGCCGTAGTGCGTTCCGAACAAGCGCGGATTGAAGGTGACACGGAGAAGGCGATTGTGTTGCTCGCACCCTACATGGACGACGCTTCGCGCTTCCAGACCCGCGTCGCCGCGATGGAGGCCTATC
>NZ_JAWRYN010000914.1:0-260 GCF_046534585.1 Peribacillus sp. SIMBA_075
GTATATGCAACGGAGGAAGAAACCCCGTTGCTGGAAGCCAGGAAAAAGTATCGGGTGTTGCTGAACCGTGTTGATACGTCAACTGCACAGGATATTGAATGGCCAGCACTGCCGTAGGGTAAAACATATAAATTCTATAATTAGATGTATCTTTCCATTTACGGCAAGGAAGGGGGCTTGGAAGACGTAAAGCATCTCACACCGAGATTATTTTTTATATGTCAGGTGTCTGAAGTTTTGCTTTGGCTCTTAAAATGGTT
>NZ_JAWRYN010000915.1:0-260 GCF_046534585.1 Peribacillus sp. SIMBA_075
ATATAAATAATTTTCCTCAAAATATTATAAGTGATGTTGAATTTATTAAAGGTGATTTAGCAAATGTTGAAGATATATATAAAGCTTTAGTGGATGTGGATATTATTATTTATTTAGCTGCAACGTCTAATGTAGCAACTTCAATTGAAGATGTTTTCGGAGATATAAACAGTAGCTTTTTTTTTCTTAACTTCATGGAAAGTGTTAAAAATTTTCCTGTTAAAAAAATTGTATTAGCATCTTCTGGAGGCACGGTTTAT
>NZ_JAWRYN010000916.1:0-260 GCF_046534585.1 Peribacillus sp. SIMBA_075
GACTCTTATTCTTTTTGCTTATACTGTAAAGTAGTAACGTTTTGTTGAAATAGAAGGAGATCGTTTATGAGTAAAACGAAACAATTAATAGAGGAAGCAAGTCATTTTATTACGGTTTGCTATAAAGAGCTTAATAAAGAACAATTCATAGAAGAGAGAATAAAAGAAATTCAAGTTGAGATAGAGAAGACGGGGACGTATGAGCATACATTTGAAGAACTTGTTCATGGATCACGAATGGCATGGCGCAATAGTAATCG
>NZ_JAWRYN010000917.1:0-260 GCF_046534585.1 Peribacillus sp. SIMBA_075
ACGGCTGTCCGCCACCTGTTGGATAAAAGGCGGTCTTGCTAAGCACTACATACGCAGTACCATCTTCCTCTGTTCCTCTTTTAGTGATTTGCGCTGAAAATGTTTGAATGTAGGCATCTTGGTAATACAATCTATCTTTCATCATGACTCCTTGCCGTATGGAACCATTCCACACTTGTCTTTTATTCCAGCATTTTCTCTGGCTAGTCGTTGCTAGTATAATAGAGTTAGGAGGTGTTTTCTTTGACCAAAAAACTGTT
>NZ_JAWRYN010000918.1:0-260 GCF_046534585.1 Peribacillus sp. SIMBA_075
TCGAACGTGAAACCGGCCAAGCCAGCGGATGGACAGGCGGCGGGATTACAGAAGCCAATGCCATTAAAGGCTTTGCAGGGGCTGTTTTGTTTACGGCCAATGCCAAGAAGACTGAGGAATTATTGGAAGAAGTGATCGGCTTTTCCCGCCAAGAGCAGCAAGGCGATTACGTCCGCTTGGTATCGGATGGAGCGCTTGGAAACATATTGGATATTAAACAAACACGTGTCGGTACCGGCCAGATGGGTGTCGGAACGGTC
>NZ_JAWRYN010000919.1:0-260 GCF_046534585.1 Peribacillus sp. SIMBA_075
GATGAGTGGAACAAGTTAATGAAAAACTAATATAAAATAAATCAAATTATAAAGTAGAAGAGAGGAAGATTATAATGAAACAATCTTTATTCGGACGTGTACGCGATGCAATTTTAGCTGATTTTCATAATGTGTTAGATGAGAAAGAAAGAAAAAATCCAATTGCTATGTTAAACCAATATTTACGAGATAGTGAGCGTGAAATAACAAAAATTGAGAAGTTAATTCAGCGTCATAAAACATTAAAATCTAACTTCGCT
>NZ_JAWRYN010000920.1:0-260 GCF_046534585.1 Peribacillus sp. SIMBA_075
GGTTGCTTTACAGAGCCAGCCCCTTCTGTCGGGCCAGTGCCCCGAACGGATCGGGAGGAGTTCATTCCCCTCGTTCCACTGGTTGAGCCGACGCGCTAGCGAGAAGGCAGCTTTATGCTTGATGAAGAGAAGGATGATCGTCATGTACATGAGTCCCGAGATGATGCAATATTTTCAGCAACTACATGACTATTTGCATGTACAGAACCAAAAAATGGAGTCCATGAAGCAAATGCTTGAGCAAATGCAACAGGACCTTG
>NZ_JAWRYN010000921.1:0-260 GCF_046534585.1 Peribacillus sp. SIMBA_075
CTATACCTGACTTTAAGTATTTATTTGTCCAAGAATAAACTTGTTGATAGGATACCTGAAATTGCTGTGCGGCCTGAGTATAATCTTGTTGATTTTCTATACAAAACCTTACAATTTCAATTCTTTCTTCGAAAGTAGTCTTTCTTCCATTTGTCATGATAGGCGCTCCTCCTGTGCCGGAAGCTTTTAGCTCTTCATGACTATTATACTTTAGTATCCAGTTACGTAGCTGCTTGGTTGATTTAATGCCGTACCGTTTG
>NZ_JAWRYN010000922.1:0-260 GCF_046534585.1 Peribacillus sp. SIMBA_075
CTTGCCCTTCTCTATGTCTTGTGGCTCAAGAACGTACAAGTCTTGGTCTAGGAGTATCCGGTCATTATTCTCGAGCAAGATGTCGATCATCTCGTGGCGGTTCTTTTTCTCTAGTACATCTAGGCCCGCATTGAAATGGAACGGACGTACATCTTCACTATGGACATCCGACCCGTATACATGGATCATATTGGCATCGATGAGCTGAAGGGCTGTTTTTTGGATGCTCTTGCCAAAGCTTCCGGACAAAGATCCAGCTG
>NZ_JAWRYN010000126.1:0-476 GCF_046534585.1 Peribacillus sp. SIMBA_075
AATCGATAAAATGGAATTTTACAAAGCTCTTGATTGACCGTGATGGAAATATAGCAAGTCGGGATGCCCCTAACACACAACCACTGGAAATTGAAGAGGATTTAAAAAAGAGAAACCGTGCCGTCGTAAGTGACGAAGGGGAAACGGTGTGAAAAAAGACCAGCTGCCTTATGCAGCTAGTTCAGCGTGTAGACAAACTCTCGCATTCGGTGTCAGTCCTGCGTGCCGGTGCTCACGAATGTCAAATTCGCTCCGCTCCGGTACTCGTCCTTCCTAGACTTCAAGGGTTTTCTATCATGCTGAAAAGAAGACAAAGGGCTAAAATAAAGATCATTTTAGCCCTTTGTCAACAATCTGAAAGACTCCCAAAAGAGAGTCTTTTTATGCCTTACAATTGTGCTTTGATTTCTTTGATTTGATGAATATGACGTTTTTCGTGCGCCCCGATAAAATCAAGATATTGCTTAAGTGATAAC
>NZ_JAWRYN010000923.1:0-260 GCF_046534585.1 Peribacillus sp. SIMBA_075
ATTTAAACCTTTTACACATGGTGTCTACACTCCATTTCATTTATATTCACTACATTAATATATTAACATATGAATATTTGAGACCCCACTACTTTTACTGTAAATGAACTAACCAATGATTACCTCTAAGCAAAGTAATATTAAAAACTTTAAAGGTATGAATTACATTCATTTTCTTGCAGCAAACATCTATCCTTTGTCCAAGGTCATATCTTTCATCAAGCTCAAACAAATCTACATGCATGCTCTTAGTTCTCAAT
>NZ_JAWRYN010000924.1:0-260 GCF_046534585.1 Peribacillus sp. SIMBA_075
CCCGCAATTCCGACAATTTCGCCTTTACGGACGGTCAAATTCAAGTTTTTCACCTTGGCAATGCCGCGGTAATCCTCGACGACCAGATCTTTGACGGACAAAGTCTCCTCTGTCGGGCTTGCAGGCCCTTTTTCGGTTTTGAAAGTCACTTGGCGCCCAACCATCAAAGCTGCCAAATCATTCGGGTTGGTTTCCGATGTCGTCACCGTCCCGATGCCTTGCCCTTTGCGGATGACTGTTACACGGTCTGAAACGTCCAT
>NZ_JAWRYN010000925.1:0-260 GCF_046534585.1 Peribacillus sp. SIMBA_075
CTTGCGACTAGCGCAAGCCGATAGCACGCTCTATTGCTTCTTGGCGGGCCTGGAGAATCTGCCGTCGCTCCGCTTCGGAATCAACCGCAAATTGAAGTAGATATTCGAAGGGATCGATGCCCAAACTTTTGCAACTTCCCCAAGGCGGTAGCAGCTTCGATTCGGCGGAGTTCGTCAAGATCAGCACCAATGATATTGGCAACTTCTTGAGATAACTTGTCGACACGTGCCCTGGCCGCAGGAAATTGTGACAAGAATCG
>NZ_JAWRYN010000926.1:0-260 GCF_046534585.1 Peribacillus sp. SIMBA_075
ATCCCTGAAACAGTAAACTCAGCTTTATCACTTACAATTCCATATCCTAGCGACTCAACTTTTTCCTTAAATTGTTGTGGATTTGTTTTATGGGGATCATACATTATTTTTGTTTTTTCAAGTGCAAAATTTACATTTGCATCATGAACACCTTCTACTTTTTTCAGGCCTTTTTCAATTCTATTTGCACAGGCTGCACATGTCATGCCTGATATTTGGAGATTGGCCTCTTTTTTTTCATTCATGTCTCTCACCTCTAT
>NZ_JAWRYN010000927.1:0-260 GCF_046534585.1 Peribacillus sp. SIMBA_075
GTCGGCGCATATAATTGCTTTGAAGATGAGGAAACCGCGAATATCCAAACGGATTGGGATGCAGTAAGACAACGTTAGCCCGACTTTATTTTGCTCGCTTGGGTCGGCATCATGACTTCGAAAGTCAAACCGGAACTCGTATTGAAACGGCCGGAGTGGCAATCGATGAAAGCGATCGATCATATACACGTCATGGAAGAGGCTTTATTTTGCCGCCCATCCCCGAGACTGATTGAAGGAGCCATTAAGCTTGGCAAGCT
>NZ_JAWRYN010000928.1:0-260 GCF_046534585.1 Peribacillus sp. SIMBA_075
CTTGGCGCTCGTGATGCCAGAAGCCAACCAACGGAAAAACCAGGCAGGACAAAACAAAATGCCGCTAGAGATTATTGAAGCTAATCGCCAATACGCTATGCGCACATTCTGGGAACGACTTCACGAGTTAAAGCTAATATCCAGCGGGAAATTAGGCCGTTTGAAAAAGCCGAGTTTTGACGAAGTGGACAAAGACAAGTTTATAGCTCGACAATTGGTAGAACCCCGGCAGATTATTAAGCACGTCCGCGATCTATTAG
>NZ_JAWRYN010000929.1:0-260 GCF_046534585.1 Peribacillus sp. SIMBA_075
CTAGACGGTAAAGCAAGTGAACACGCAGCGCGTATGACAGCAATGAAGAGTGCTACAGACAATGCAATGGAAGTTATCGATTCACTTACACTTTCATTCAACCGTGCGCGTCAGGCAGCGATTACGCAAGAAATTACGGAAATCGTTGGTGGAGCAGCAGCGTTAGAATAGTAATAAAAAATTAAAAGCCGACTTCTCTTAGAAAGCTGGCTAATTAAAAGAAAGCTAGGAGGGAACCCGATGAATAAAGGGCGCGTTAC
>NZ_JAWRYN010000930.1:0-260 GCF_046534585.1 Peribacillus sp. SIMBA_075
TATACGTAGAATAAAAGGACTTATGAAAAAAAAGTAGAAGTACATTGATTCTAACGAAAGCAGGAATGTAAATGATATATGAAGCGAATATACATACAAGAGAAAAATTAGTATCTATGTTTAAGGATTTTAATAATGTTGTTTTACTGTCTTATATACAAGGACATATGGGAGAGGCTTGGGTAAACGATCTTGAAAATCCAACAGTAGCGCAAGTTACGGTAGGGATTTTCACATTTTACACTGGGGATTCGAATGCG
>NZ_JAWRYN010000931.1:0-260 GCF_046534585.1 Peribacillus sp. SIMBA_075
CATAAGTTTTTTCACATAAGATATAAGTTGATTTGAATCAGTTAAATAAAATGGAAGTACATTAAAGATAAAAATTTTGGATGCATCTTGTTTGTAGGCTGCGGCTATTATTTTATTTATGGTGAGGTCTGATTCATGCTCATTAGCTTTACTAGGATTTTTAAGAATATAGGTTATTACCTTATTAGTATCTTTATCAGTTTTTATGACTAATGATGTTCTAACATTAATCGTTTTTCCTTGCTGACTTACAAATGAGT
>NZ_JAWRYN010000932.1:0-260 GCF_046534585.1 Peribacillus sp. SIMBA_075
GATCTCATTACGTTATTTCGAGTTTCGTACTTACCATCTGTACGTTCAAAATAACTTCTTTGTATATCCCAAAATGCGCCCTTTCCCCAGTCACTATAACGTGATAACCCAAGTGAGAATTTCGGCGCAGCTATAATCTTTTCTTCTTTTGATTTGCTGTACTCTCCCAGCTTCTGTTGATCTTCTGCCAGTACATAATCTGTTACATACATTTCTTTTAAAAATGAATTTGGGGCAACAGAAATACGTGCTAAATGCAT
>NZ_JAWRYN010000933.1:0-260 GCF_046534585.1 Peribacillus sp. SIMBA_075
CTCTAAGCTAGTTCCGGCTTCGACAACAGTCGCATCACCGATTTCCTGTCCTTCTTCGATCGGGAATTCCAGATAGGTCGAAATCACGTCCAAAGCTTCCAATTCCTCAAAGCTCGCCGTGTACTCATCATAAAATTCGCCTTCTTGTTTGACGAGTTCAATACGGTCATCATGCAAACGATAGACTCTCAACACCACGGTGCCGCCATTTTCTTCGTAAGTCGCGACATGATTTGCCTCCATATAATCGGTTCTCAACG
>NZ_JAWRYN010000934.1:0-259 GCF_046534585.1 Peribacillus sp. SIMBA_075
TTGGAATTGAACGAGCCTTGTATTGGCTTTTTTATTCGTTGAAAGAACCGTTGTATCGACATAGCCGCCATTTCCCGGAACTTTAAATTCCGTCACCCAGCTGCTATTTTTAATGGTCATTTGCACTGTCAGCTTTCCATTTTTCACGATCACTTTAGCCGGCTTCAGCCAGTAATCATTTGCCATTGAGACCGCATTTCCTTCAGCCTTCAGCACAGTATAGTTGACGGAGTATGTACCATCATTTAAAGAGGCAGCC
>NZ_JAWRYN010000935.1:0-259 GCF_046534585.1 Peribacillus sp. SIMBA_075
AGACAGAAGGAAAGGTGCAAGAAATTGTTGATAATCATGTTGCTAAGACAATTGGTTCAATTGTTGGAGATCTTTTTGGTAACTGGAGTGAGTTTTCTAAAAACCTGAAGAAACAAGTAGAAGAGGAGTTACAAGTGAATCTTAAAGAACTAGACTTAGCTTCTTATAATACATTCATTATGAAAGCTGTAAAAGAAAAGTTGGATGATTCAATTGCAAGTGAAGGTGTGAAGAGAATTAACGAAACAATTGATGCATT
>NZ_JAWRYN010000936.1:0-259 GCF_046534585.1 Peribacillus sp. SIMBA_075
CTAAAAGTTCGTCAAAATCTGCTTTAGGCTCTGGAGCGGGGAATACCGGAGATTTCTTGATATTAAATAATGGCATTAGCGCCACCAACTATGTGGATCCTGACTTAAATGATCAGAATATGGTAGGCAATGCATAAAGCGACTCCTCTACGCTCATTTCATTTAGAGGAGTGCTTTTTTATGCTTATTTCTTTCTGCGTTGTCTCGATTTTTTTGTTTTGACCAGCTTGCTTGCCGGCTGTTTTCGAATCCATTTGAT
>NZ_JAWRYN010000937.1:0-259 GCF_046534585.1 Peribacillus sp. SIMBA_075
GAATCGCTTCCTGGCATCCGGTATGTGTGAAGATAGTGAGAGTTTGTTTGTGAAATTTTTTCGGGGCTTGGCAATGAAGTTTCTTTTGGTTATTCGCCGCCTTGCTTGGGGTTGGCCTTTGGCAGTAAGCCAAGAAGAACATTTGTCTTACTGCGTCGGCTCACCCTGGGCGCTCGCCAGCTGAGATATTGAGGGGATGATTGTGGCATTAGTTGGGGCTTCGAATGAATCTTCTATTAAGGATTCGCCGCCTTGCTTG
>NZ_JAWRYN010000127.1:0-468 GCF_046534585.1 Peribacillus sp. SIMBA_075
TGCAGGCATCGTGGTGTCACGCTCGTCGTTTGGTATGGCTTCATTCAGCTCCGGTTCCCAACGATCAAGGCGAGTTACATGATCCCCCATGTTGTGCAAAAAAGCGGTTAGCTCCTTCGGTCCTCCGATCGTTGTCAGAAGTAAGTTGGCCGCAGTGTTATCACTCATGGTTATGGCAGCACTGCATAATTCTCTTACTGTCATGCCATCCGTAAGATGCTTTTCTGTGACTGGTGAGTACTCAACCAAGTCATTCTGAGAATAGTGTATGCGGCGACCGAGTTGCTCTTGCCCGGCGTCAATACGGGATAATACCGCGCCACATAGCAGAACTTTAAAAGTGCTCATCATTGGAAAACGTTCTTCGGGGCGAAAACTCTCAAGGATCTTACCGCTGTTGAGATCCAGTTCGATGTAACCCACTCGTGCACCCAACTGATCTTCAGCATCTTTTACTTTCACCAGCGT
>NZ_JAWRYN010000938.1:0-259 GCF_046534585.1 Peribacillus sp. SIMBA_075
CTCTGAGTTGGCAAACGAGTATCCGCAAGTCCAAATGTCTGATTTGAACGCACTACGAAATGCAAAAAACCTCCCACAACTTGCTAGGCTGCTGAAGCTTAAGAGTGAATATGTTTCCCATTCACTTTACTGGTATCGCCGACAAAACCCTTATACCTGCTTCACTATTTCCAAGAAGAGTGGCGGACGCCGGATAATCGAAGCGCCAAACTCCCGCCTCAAGCTTCTCCAGTCCCGGTTGGCTGATCTTCTTATGAGG
>NZ_JAWRYN010000939.1:0-259 GCF_046534585.1 Peribacillus sp. SIMBA_075
CTACTAGATGGGTGATGATGAGCAGCGGCATACTGCGCTTCCATTCGTAGAGTAGACCAAGCAGCATGCCAGCGACAATGCCTGCCACGACGCCCGTCCAGAAGCCGCTAAAGGCCAGTGCGGCGCCGAATAAGAGAGAAGCGCCGACAATGGCGAATGGCAGCCTCATATATTTCTTCAATTGTTGTTGTATATAGCCGCGCCAGAAAAGTTCTTCTCCGGGCACAATGACAAACATCAACAAGAGGTAATGCCAGAT
>NZ_JAWRYN010000940.1:0-259 GCF_046534585.1 Peribacillus sp. SIMBA_075
GTCTTTTCGATCGTAGACCATCGCTTCTTTGGCGATTGACCAATCTACCAAATCAGCCAAGCGGACTGTTCCCTGCGGGGTGCGAATCAAAATATTTTTCACCTGATCGGGATGATCCATCCACTTGCTTGGGAAATGAACGTTAACAGCCACATTTCGATTGTTCCATTGGACTGTACCTGCAGATTGATCTCCCAAATAACTCTCCAGCTGACGTTTGATTTCGTTTTCTGTCACACGATACCGTGCCAGCATGTCT
>NZ_JAWRYN010000941.1:0-259 GCF_046534585.1 Peribacillus sp. SIMBA_075
CATTTTTCGGATGAAAGTGAGCAATATTTACGTTCGAAAAAGGTTTAACACGAAAGGTTGAGATGTGATGTCTGATCAATTTACAAGTCGTGAACAGCGACGTAAAGCAAGTCAAGAAAACAATAAGAAGCAAAAGAACAAAAAAGGCAAAAAGAAAGCAGGTCTATTTAAAAAAATATTTTTATCTTTACTCGTGATCGGTCTTCTTTGTTTAGTTGCCGGAATCACAACTTTTGCCGTTTTTGCATCAAGCGCTCCT
>NZ_JAWRYN010000942.1:0-259 GCF_046534585.1 Peribacillus sp. SIMBA_075
CTCCTTTAACGAAAGCAATATTTTATATTTTATTTATATTATAAGCAATGAGATTCATAGAAAGCAAGAACGCTTGATTATTTTGACCAAGCGTTGTGATTTAAACGAAGTATAGTTGTTCAACACATAAAATATCATTGTCATTTTCTACATATTCAATGATGAGTGTGCCAACTTTACGATCTTTATCTTCAGTTGTGAAAATAGAGTAAGAAGTAAAACGTGTTGTTGATAGGCCGCTTATATGTGTAGGTAAAGG
>NZ_JAWRYN010000943.1:0-259 GCF_046534585.1 Peribacillus sp. SIMBA_075
GCCTTTTGTTTGTCAGCCTGCCAGGGGGAAACAAACGGTATCGATGTCCTTATTTTTTCTGACATGTCAAAGGGAATGAAAGATCAATTAATGGAGAAGGCTTTTCAGCCGGATCAAGAGACATACAACGTCCACATCTTCCCTGCGATTCCTGAGAAGCTTCTCGTTGAAATCACTGCAAAAGAGGGGGACGTGATGTTCGTCCCTGAAGAAATGTTTAGAACGTATGATGATCCTGAAAGCTTTCAGCTGCTTGAAG
>NZ_JAWRYN010000128.1:0-463 GCF_046534585.1 Peribacillus sp. SIMBA_075
TCAACTTCTGCGAAGTTTTTAACTTATTTTAAATCGCTGTGTTTTTCAGCGACCATTTCATCTTATCATTTTCATAGCAAGAAGTCAATAGTTATTATTACTTTTAGTATTCTACCAAAAGTGGATGAAGTTTTTCGTTTGTCTTAGTTGGTGCTTATTTATATTAATCCTATTTCACTTTAAAGTCAACACATTTCACAATAAATAATTTCCTTTCCCAACCTTAGGATAAGAATAGACTTCCAGGGCAAATCTGCACGGTTCCCGTTGGCTTGAAAATGAAAAACATACATTCATGTTTAAAAATATAATTAAGACAAAGCTAAGATCTCCTGAAAAGAACCCTAAATAATACGCAAAAAAAGACCAGCCGGATGGCTGATCTTTTTTAAATGGCTTGGCGGCGTCCTACTCTCACAGGGGGAAACCCCCAACTACCATCGGCGCTGAAGAGCTTAACTGC
>NZ_JAWRYN010000944.1:0-259 GCF_046534585.1 Peribacillus sp. SIMBA_075
GCACCACCTGAAATACAAAGGCGAAGCGTCTTCACATCTTCTGCGCTCGCTTCTTCGAATAAATATAAATAATTGTACATTGTCGGTACACCAGCAAAAATCGTTGGTTCGTACGTGCGACAAATACGGAATACTTCTTTCGGACTAAATTTCGGTAACATTAAAATAGTCGCCCCGTTCACAATCGGCGCATTGACCGCCACTGTTAAGCAAAATACATGGAACATCGGCAGTGCCGCAACGACGCGATCGTCCGCAG
>NZ_JAWRYN010000945.1:0-259 GCF_046534585.1 Peribacillus sp. SIMBA_075
GTGTTCAACCATGAAAAAAGAAAAAAAACCAATCAATTTGAAGTGGATGGTGCTGGCTGTTGCGTTAGCATGTACATTTTTTTTCGTTCTCGTTTTCATTGGTTTTGAAGTTCAAAAAGATTTTATACCCAATTCGGTCCCTTTAATGCAAGGACATGATCAAGCGATAGGACTGCAAAAGCATGAATGAGAAAAGAGGGAGCCATCATGATTCAAATAGATCCAAGAAGCGCTGCGCCAATATATGAACAAATCATTG
>NZ_JAWRYN010000946.1:0-259 GCF_046534585.1 Peribacillus sp. SIMBA_075
CCTCTCTCCAGAGTACTTCAAGGATATAGAGGTCAAAAGGGATCGCGACAAACAAATCATGTTTACGGTTATTCAGGACGGTATCGCCTCAGGTGAATTCCGCCCCGAGCTGCCTGTTCCGATTGTATCCATGGCGATTTTTGGAATGGTCAACTGGATTTATAAGTGGTATCAAAAGTCAGGTACATATTCAATCGAACAGATTGCTGATATTTACGCGGATATGGTGCTGCACTCCGTATTAAAGCGTGATGCGATG
>NZ_JAWRYN010000947.1:0-259 GCF_046534585.1 Peribacillus sp. SIMBA_075
GGGAAGAACTTTTTCGCATACCGGACAGACTCGACAGCAATGTCGACGACCTGTTCCGGTGTTTTCATCAATTTATGTTCCATATGGATAGGAGAGGTCGCCAAGAAAATGTGGATATGCGGTTGTTCCGCACCCTTCAAGGCATCCCATGTCCGGTCGATATCCGCTTTCATGGAGCGGGACAGTCCCGTTACGATGGAGTTCTTCACCGTACCGGCTATCCGCTGCACTGCGTCGAAGTCTCCTGGCGATGAAGCCG
>NZ_JAWRYN010000948.1:0-259 GCF_046534585.1 Peribacillus sp. SIMBA_075
TGGTAAGTACATTGGTATAGGTTTTTCTGTAGTACTTATGGTAAGCGTTGCAATTATAATCATCAGCTTTTTTGTCGGTGGTTGGAGCGGTATGGGATACGGATTGATCGGTATCTCCATTTTCATAGGTACAATATTAGGTGGTATTTTGAATTTAGTGATAAAACACTTTTTTGATAGATCAAACAATTAATAGAGGAAATGTAGGATAGCAATCTGTTGTCCTTTTATCCTTTTGTGCCCCTTGAACATTAACAGC
>NZ_JAWRYN010000949.1:0-259 GCF_046534585.1 Peribacillus sp. SIMBA_075
GGCAAACCCGGCTGCCGCGGAGGGTTCGATTTGGATTCCTTCGCTGTCTTTTAACATAGCGAGGAGCGGGAACAACTCCAGGTCGTCGACCGTCGCAATGCCTGAGATCAATTGTTCGGAACTCGTCGATGCAAAACTGGATGCCCTGCCGACTGCAAGCCCATCCGCCTCTGTCCGATTGTCGATGCCGATGTCCTGGACGCAGATGCCGCTCTTTAAGCCTGTCATCAGCCCGAGCAAAACTGCCGGGGAATGTGTC
>NZ_JAWRYN010000129.1:0-462 GCF_046534585.1 Peribacillus sp. SIMBA_075
TTAACGTTTTTAATTCCTTTGAATACATTAATATCACAAGAAATTCTACATGGTGCTCTGGTCCAGTTACCTTGAATTTCTTGCACACCTTCAGGGAAGAATCCGTTTATAAAAGACGGGTTCTTTTATTTTTGGTCATACAATAAGAATTTTGTTTGACTTCAGTTCTTACATAAGACCGACTAGACACTAACATTTTTATGTAGTACAATTCCTATCAGAAAAATGTTAGGAGATTTACTTATGACTTTTGAAGATAACCGTCAATTAGGAATTCAACAAGGATGTATAGTTATAACAGATCAATCGCAATATCTTGTTGTTAAAAAGAATGAAAATTATTCTTTATTAAACATCGAAACTGCGGAATGCATAAACTTTGAAGTTTCACTTGAACACCTTGAAGAAATGGTTCAAGTAGATTTAAAAGAAAAAATTCAAGATATCATTCCACCAGAGAAT
>NZ_JAWRYN010000950.1:0-259 GCF_046534585.1 Peribacillus sp. SIMBA_075
TATATGAAGTTTCGAAATACAAAGCTTGCTATGGTTACACTATCTTCATTTTTTATTTTAGGTACTGCATCTCTATCATTCACAGATATCATACACGGTGAAGTAGCTTCTGCATCACCACAAGAGATTACTGTAAAAAGCTATGATGATACATATTATAATAATGCAATAGGAAAAACGGGTTTAGAATTAAAGAAGGAACTTCATAATATTATTGATGATCATACAAAGTTATCATACAGTGCGGTTTGGGAAGCAC
>NZ_JAWRYN010000951.1:0-259 GCF_046534585.1 Peribacillus sp. SIMBA_075
ATGTTCAAACACCAAATGTTGATCCATTAAAGGAAATGGTTGACCTCATCAGCAGCTCAAGGTCATATGAAGCAAATGTGACTGCGCTAAATGCGAATAAAAGCATGCTGATGAAAGCTTTAGAAATAGGAAAGTAAGGTGAAAAGAATTGGTTAATGCAATATCTCCTTTCCAGCTTCAAACCGCTCAGCAAGCAAGTGAATTGACGAATGCATCGTCTGTGCAGGCGGCTGCACCTAAAAGCCAAACGAATTTCTCT
>NZ_JAWRYN010000952.1:0-259 GCF_046534585.1 Peribacillus sp. SIMBA_075
GAAGACTTGGCGGTCGCGAAAACACTACAGCCCATTATCGTTGAACATATCGATAAAATCGTGGATTACTTCTATGAAAATATCGAAAAAGAAGATATCCTCATGACGATTATCCATAACAACAGTACGATCCAGCGGCTGAAGCAAACGTTGACCCGGCATATTACCGAGATGTTCAGTGGTCGGATCGACAGTGAATATATCGAGCAGCGCAGTCGAATTGCAGTGATGCATATGAGGATCGGCCTGGAACCTAAAT
>NZ_JAWRYN010000953.1:0-259 GCF_046534585.1 Peribacillus sp. SIMBA_075
GGATGTAAGGCTGTGAGTGAGCTGTTTTTAGCAAGATTTCAATTTGCTTCAACGACATTATTTCATTTTATTTTTGTTCCTATGTCTATAGGTTTGGTGTTTATCGTCGCATTGATGCAGACCCTTTATGTAGTGAAGAAAAAAGACATCTACAAAAAGATGGCGAAGTTTTGGGGTCACCTTTTCTTAATTAACTTTGCAGTAGGTGTGGTGACAGGGATTCTGCAGGAATTCCAGTTTGGGATGAACTGGTCTGACT
>NZ_JAWRYN010000954.1:0-259 GCF_046534585.1 Peribacillus sp. SIMBA_075
CCGTATACTCTTCCTCAGTCAGGTCCTTCGCTAAAATGTTGAATTGCCAACCAGAAGCACCTTCGTCGGCCAGTGGGTAATACCCATAAGAAAAGATTTCTTCATCATGCACTCTTTTGGAATATTCCATGTAATTTATTTCGTCATCCACAAAAGGGAAATAATACGCCGCAGTTTGGATAAAGAAAAAGAGGGCATCGGACTGAGTAAATACCTCGGTGTACGGTCCATCTGCCGCTTTTTCTAAATACTCTTCCAT
>NZ_JAWRYN010000955.1:0-259 GCF_046534585.1 Peribacillus sp. SIMBA_075
GGACAAAATGGACATATTGGTTTTAACGAACCAGGTACCTCTTTCGACTCAAAGACTCATGTTGTTCAATTAGATGAAAACACCCGTCAAGCAAATGCAAGATACTTTTCTTCTATTGATGAGGTACCTACACATGCCATCACAATGGGAATTGCGAGCATTCTTTCAAGCAAAAAAATTCTCCTTCTTGCATCAGGAAAATCAAAAGCGAAAGTGATACAATATTTAGAACAGACAGAGATTCACCCAGACTTCCCTG
>NZ_JAWRYN010000015.1:0-106611 GCF_046534585.1 Peribacillus sp. SIMBA_075
TTTTGCCTTGTGAGGGCAATCCTCTTTTTCACAGCGAGCTAGGCGCTGAAGCTGGATTTCATAAAAAGCGCAAGCGCCTGGGTAGCTCGTGAAGAAAATAGGGATTGTCCCATAAGGCGCTTTTTGCCTTGTGAGGGCAATCCTCTTTTTCACAGCGAGCTAGGCGCTGAAGCTGGATTTCATAAAAAGCGCAAGCGCTGAGGCTAGTTCTCTTAAAATGGACTCTTGCAAATGAAAAGCCCCTGTCCTGGTCATAGCGTATCCCCCGCAGACATGGAGCTAAAAGACTACCGTTACCATCTTACCTTCTTTCCGGTCACTTCACAACAGCCCAGTCACTCTTTCCTCAAACCTTTTTTGTCGAGCTGCATAATTTATATAGAAGAATACACCAGCATATAAAATCAGAGGAGGTGAAACCTATGTTCCCCGACAGAAATCGTCAACCCGGACCCGGTTTTCAGCCACCAAATGGTCGAAGGATGCAACAGCCGCCAATACCATTTAGGCAACCACCGCAAATCCCCAACCCTTATCAGCAGATGCGGCGGCCGATGGCACAAAACAGACCGCAGGGACCTCAAGGGCCTCAAGGTTTCCGGGGTCCTTTCACCACACCGCAGCGGCAGGAAATGCCGCCAGCAAAGAAAGAAGGTCTATTGTCAAAGATACTCGGTAAGTCGAAACAAAGAACTGCTTCTCCCAACTTGTTTGCACCAGCTGCTCCCACTAACAAAAGTTCTTCAAGAAGCAGCGGAGGCGGCGGTATCTTAGAAACACTAAAAAACCCCGATTCCCTGAACAATATGCTCAACAACACGCAAAAGGTGTTGCAGGCAGCCGAACAATTCACCCCTATGGTGGAACAATATGGACCGGTAATTAAAAACTTGCCTTCCGTGTGGAAAGTTTTCCGGAACATATCATCAGCCGGTGAAACCGAGGACAAGAAAGCGGAAGTTGAAAGCGTGACTAATGTTAAGGCACAAAAAAATAATGAGGTAAAAACGGATTCGAAGGAAAAAGCAAAAGCTGAAGAAGATAAACCCATTCCCCAGGTTCGTACCACAACCAAAAGGGAAAGGACATCAGGTCCCAAGCTTTATATTTAATGTTTTTAAAAATTTTATCAGGAACTGGCTTTATGCAAATAGGATGTTTTGTAATATCATCTATGGTCTTATATAATAGAAAGGTATAAAAGTGAGAGTTTTTTGCCTTGAGGAGGACACATAGATGAAAGTGATTAAAATTTCCCCGCGCGGCTATTGTTATGGCGTTGTCGATGCCATGGTCATCGCCCGAAATGCGGCTTTAGATAAAACCTTGCCACGCCCCATTTACATTTTGGGAATGATCGTGCATAACAAACATGTAACGGATGCGTTTGAAGAAGAAGGCATCATCACGTTGGACGGCAGCAACCGTCACGATATCATCGAAAAGGTCGACAGCGGAACCGTCATCTTTACTGCTCACGGCGTTTCCCCTGAGATTAGGAAGATTGCTGAGAAAAAAGGGCTTGTCACGCTAGATGCAACCTGTCCCGATGTTACCGCAACCCATGACTTAATACGGGAAAAAGAAGCGGAAGGCTATCAAATTATTTATATTGGCAAGAAAGGCCATCCGGAACCAGAGGGTGCAGTCGGAGTTGCTCCCGATGTCGTTCACCTCGTTCAAAAGGATGAAGACGTCGAAGCCTTGACATTGAATAGTGATAAGATCATTGTGACAAATCAAACAACGATGAGCCAATGGGATGTTTTGGATATCATGGATAAGGTTAAAGAAAAATTCCCACATGCCGAGGTCCATAAGGAAATTTGTTTAGCGACACAGGTACGTCAAGAAGCGGTTGCCAAGCAGGCTGGCGAAGCTGATGTTTTAATTGTCGTCGGTGATCCCAAGAGTAATAATTCAAACCGCCTTGCACAAGTATCCGAGGAAATTGCCAGCACGACAGCTTATCGAATCGCGGACATTTCCGAGCTGAACCTTGAATGGCTAAAAGATGCAGAAACGGTTGCCGTCACTTCAGGGGCATCAACACCCACTCCGATCACAAAGGAAGTTATAGCATTTCTAGAGCAATATGAAGCAAATGAAGAAACGACCTGGAATACCGAAAAGAAAACGCCATTGCATAAAATTTTACCTAAGATTAAAGTGAAAAAATGATCATGCACAAAAAAGGCAGCCGCCCTGGCTGCCTTTTTTCGTCTTTTAAATGAATCGGAAAGGGTCCGTATTCACCCGAGATGGAATGAATTCCACATCGTAGTTCTTTTCGTGACACATTTCTTCAAGGATTCGTGCAACGCCTTTTTTCATCACCTTTTCAACATTGTGGCCTGGGTCCACAATGTTCAAACCAATCATCATAGCGTCATGGGCTGTATGGTAATACATATCACCTGTAACATATACATCCGCACCCTTGAATTTCGCAGTCGTAAAGTATTTATTGCCGTCTCCGCCCAACACGGCCACTTTTTTTATCGGGCTTTGCAAATCTCCAACGACGCGCACCTTTTCAACATCAAGGGTCTGCTTCACATGTTCGGAAAATTGTTCAAGTGTCATTTCTTCAGCAAGCACGCCTATCTTTCCTAATCCAAGTGACTCCCCTTCATTTTCCAGTTTATAAATATCGTACGCAACTTCCTCATATGGGTGGGCTTTAATCATTGCAGAAAGCACTTTCTTCTCGATACTTTCCGGGAATATCGTTTCAACCCTCATTTCAGCTACTGCTTCAAGCTTTCCTTGGGAGCCAATTTCCGGTTCACTGCCTTCACCTGGCACGAAGCGTCCTGTACCTTCCACCGAAAACGAACACTGGCTGTAATTCCCGATTGATCCGGCCCCTGCCTTACCTAAGGCTTCCCTCACCTTTTGTTCGTCGGTCTTTGGAACATATACGACCAATTTCTTTAGAGCTGTCTCGTAAGTTGGAATCAATACCTCTGTATCCTGCAATTGTAGCGCTTCGGCAAGTAAATCATTCACTCCGCCCTTAGCGACATCCAAATTGGTATGTGCAGCATAAACAGTGATATCATGTTTGATCAGCTTTTCGATGATGCGGCCTCCAGCTGCGTTTGTATCGATCTTTTTCAATGGCCGGTAAATAAGCGGATGGTGGGCGATGATCAATTCCACTCCATGTTCTATCGCTTCGTCTACAACCTCTTCCAGCACATCAAGGGCAATCATCACTTTGGTAACCGGCTTATTGAGCTGTCCGACATGCAAACCGATTGGATCTCCCTCCATTGCATATTGCTTTGGGGAGAATTGTTCAAACATTTCAATGATTTTGTGACCATTTACGATCTTCAACCTTTAAGCACCTCCTCAATTACGGAAATTTGGGATATTAATTCATTGCGCTTGGTTTCAAGTCCGCTTCGTCCGCTTTCATCCAATTGTTCGATGATTCTTTCCAAATGTTTTTTCTCATGCTGCCATTTTTTTATGAAAATATCACTGAATTGCTCTCTTAAAAATGGTCCGAAAATGAGACCTGTTTGCCTGTTTACATGATAAGGGCGAAGCGGTTCCCCTTTTTCAGCAATTAAGATTTCATAAATTTTCCCATCTTCCTCAAGGATTTCCTCTCCGCTAAGTTCCCAGCCGTTATCGATTAGCCAACTGCGAACATTCGCTGCACCGACATTAGGCTGAAGAATAAGCCTTTCCGCCTTGCCGAGTTTCCCTTTTCCGCTTTCCAATATACTTGATATTAAAGTCCCTCCCATGCCTGCAATCGTAATGCATGTCGCTTCATCGGGATTCAATACTTCAAGCCCGTTTCCTTTACGGACCTCTATCTTGTCTCCAAGTCCCGTTATAGCCACTTGCTTGCGGGCTGACTGATAAGGCCCTTCTACTACCTCACCTGCTATAGCGCTGTCACACAGGCCGTTACTCACCGCATAGCAAGGTAAGTATGCATGGTCGGAACCTATATCTGCAAGGATGCTTCCTTTTGGTATATGTATGGCAACACGTTCTAATCTCATCGATAGTTTTTCATGATTCATATTTATCAACTCTCTTAATTCAAATAATGTCTTACATTTAATTAGTTTCCCATTAAATTATAACAAGTTCAATCGAAAAATTACAGGAAGGAGAAATAGGGCCCCCTCCATTACTGGATAAAGGGAACCTTCCAGCTGGAATCTTCCTTTTTCGGAATAAAATAAAAAACTGACCCAAAAAGGTCGCCATCAAACGATCTCCTGAGTCAGTTTCATGAATTACTTCAGTCCATGAATATATTTGGCCATGGCATCAATGTTCTGTTCTTCGACTAAACCTGATGGCATTGCACCCCGTCCATTAGTGATCACGTTTTTAACCTCGTCAACCGACAGGCGATCGCCAACTCCTTTTAGAGCAGGTCCGACGCCGCCTTGATAGGCGTTACCATGACAAGAGATACAGTTTTGCTTATAGATGTCCTCAGGTGATGCAGACGCACTTTCTTTTTCTTCTGTCTTTTCGCCGCCCTTTTTTTCCTTAGCAAGATCTTTGGCATCACCCAAACCTTTAAACGAAAGTAAAAACATAAGTCCAATACCAAAAACCATGATAATAATAAAAGGCATTACTGGATTGCGCATAGTATTTCCTCCCCTATGTAGAACCTAAACTTACCATATTTAATATTATATACAAACAACTATATATTATTTTACTTGAAAAGAGTTTCAAGTAAAAGCCCAAAAATAGAAGATATTATATAATTTCTTAAAATTGTCAAAAACTTATGTATATTTCCAAACATTTTCATTTCTTTTTACATATATTTCATAATACCCTAAATTCACCATTTAAAACCGCTAAAATACCTTTGATTTTATTATTAAAAAGTAAGCAATGACTATAGCCCCTAGGCTTCCCGCTATGGAGAAATGGAGCAGCTTCAGTTTTTTGCCCATTAAAATCCAGAGTCCGCAATTTATGAACAAGAAAACATAAAGGATACCCGCTTTGCCGGGTGCCATGAATTCTGCCAAACTGACTGTTAATAAAAGCAGTGATAACGCCATCCCCATCAACGCAATCTGAAAAATTATTTTCCTGCCGATCAAGCGGCGGACCGCCAGTCCAAAGGCAATGATAGAAATTGTTGTCACAAGCATTTGCATTCTTATGGGTATTTCAGTAAAATAATTCAAAAATACAATAAATGCAAAAAGGGCTCCAATCAACAGTCCTGAAAGAATGTCTTTCTTATCACTCAAGGTTTTATCAAAATTTGCAGGCGGTAGCTCGCCTTGACAGTATAATGCAAGCAGGTAATCACAATATTGCTCCGGAAGCATACGACTTTCCTTCCAGGAGTTTATTTCTTGAATGATGATTTTCTTTCTCATCTCATCCATGAATTTCACATCCTCATGCCGGTCAACAGCTTTTTGCCGCTCTTTTAGGTTGTGGAAACTCAGTTATCGAGTTAAACTCATCTCCATTATATAGATAATTGGTTAAATTTTGTTCTTACAAGGAATTTTTTACACCAAATTTCAAAAAAAAAGCCGCTCCCGAACGCTGGGCATTCAAAGAGGGCTCTGTAAAGGGCAAAATATATTTTATTCCAAGAAATCTTTCAAGCGTTTGCTGCGGCTTGGATGTCTCAGTTTTCGTAACGCCTTCGCTTCAATTTGACGGATACGCTCGCGGGTAACCCCAAACACCTTACCTACCTCTTCAAGTGTCCGAGTGCGGCCATCATCAAGTCCAAAGCGGAGTCTCAAGACGTTCTCCTCACGGTCAGTAAGTGTATCCAATACGTCTTCAAGCTGTTCTTTCAAAAGTTCATATGCTGCATGTTCTGATGGGGAAGTAGCATCCTGATCTTCAATGAAATCACCTAAATGGGAATCGTCTTCTTCACCTATTGGCGTTTCCAGCGAAACCGGCTCCTGAGCTATTTTCAAGATTTCACGAACTTTTTCAGGAGTTAAGTCCATATCTTCTGCAATTTCTTCCGGAGAAGGTTCACGTCCTAAATCCTGAAGAAGCTGTCTTTGGACACGGATCAATTTATTGATGGTTTCAACCATATGCACCGGTATCCGGATCGTTCTTGCTTGGTCGGCAATGGCACGGGTTATGGCTTGGCGAATCCACCATGTTGCATACGTACTGAATTTGAATCCCTTGCGGTAATCAAATTTTTCTACTGCTTTGATAAGTCCCATATTACCTTCCTGAATCAAATCAAGGAAAAGCATGCCGCGTCCAACATAGCGCTTGGCAATACTGACAACAAGACGAAGGTTAGCTTCAGCCAATCGGCGTTTTGCTTCTTCATCTCCATCCTCAATTCGCGTCGCCAGAGAGATTTCCTCTTCTGCCGATAAAAGGTCGACACGTCCGATTTCCTTTAAGTACATACGGACTGGATCATTAATTTTAACGCCAGGAGGAACACTTAAATCATTTAAGTCAAATTCCTCTTCTTTTGCAAGCTTCTTCTCATCAGGATCATCTTCATCTTCGTCTTCCTCACCATCCGTGAGTATCTCGACGCCGTTTTCTGTTAACACCTCATAGAACTCATCCATTTGATCGGAATCTAACTCAAAACCGCCAATCATTTCAGCGATTTTTTCTAAAGTCAAAGAGCCTCGTTTTTTACCTAGCTCTATTAATTTTTCTTTAACCTGTTCAAGGCTAAATTCATTATCAACTTGTTTGGAACGTGCTGGTTTTTCAGCCATTAGTTCCCCTCCTTCCAGGACTTACACCTAAACGACTACAACATTTTACGCAATTTAATGATTTCCATGGCAATTTGTGCAGCAGCGACATAATCACTCCGTCTAACTGCATCTTTTTCTTCAACTTGTTTTTCTTTTATCTTTAACAACTTTTCATATTTCAACACTTGATTTATACAATCGGTCAGTTCTTTATCGGTAACTTCCTCATTCACTGACATCATTTCTATTTCCGAAACGATCCTTCTCAAGTTTGGATCCGGTAAATAAGTAAGGAAAAAGCTTGTATCCGGTTCGTGTCCATCTTCATAGAACGCATATAAATAGGTGATGATTGCCTGATGTTCGTCTACATGAAAGACCGTTTGCCCAAGCAGCTGCTGAATTTTAAAAGTCATATCCCTGCTTTTTAGCATATGGGCAATCAACTTCGTTTCAGCATTATGGTGAGCAGGCTTTAACTTATGCTCATATTGCAGGGCCATTTTCTTTTGGGCTGCAGGCTGCGGCAGTGCCCCCTTCTTGCGTTCCGTAAAGAACACCTGTCGCTGCTGCTGTTCCAGCGCATCCAATGATAGGGAAAATTCAGAGGATAACTGCCGGAGATAATGATCCCTCTCCACTGCATTGGGCAATCGCGAAATTTCTTTAAGGACTTCTTCGATATATTGAATTCGATCTCCTTCATTATTTACATTTTTCCCTCGACGCAAATAATGCATTTTGAATGCCATGTAGGTTAAACTGTCCCCTATTACTTCAGAAACAAAGCTTTTTTCGCCGAATTCCTTTATGTAGTCATCGGGGTCCAAGTTATCAGGCATGTGAGCGACTTTCACGGAAAAGTCATGGTCCTGTAGCATATTAACTGCACGATTGGCTGCGTTCAATCCCGCAGAGTCCGAATCGTAGCAAATAAGTATCTGGTCAGTATTTCTTTTTAAAAGCTGGATATGCTGTTCCGTCAGGGCAGTCCCCATTGTGGCGACTGAATTTTCTACACCTGCACGAACAGCTGAAATACAATCGGCAAAGCCTTCAAAAATGACTACTTGTTCTTTCTTTCGTATGTGCGGTCTTGCATGATGGAAATTATATAAAGTTTTACTTTTATTAAAGATTGGCGTTTCAGGACTATTCAAATATTTGGGCTCATCGTCCCCCATCGCTCTCCCTGAAAACGCAATCGTATTTCCTTGATGATCCATAATTGGAAACATGACTCTATTTCTGAAACGGTCAAAATATGACTCGTCTTTTTCCCTGTAAATAATAAGCCCTGCCTGCTCCATGTATTCTGCTGGAAACCCACGTTTTAAAAGAAACTTGGATACGAAGTCCCATGAATCCAAAGAGTAGCCAATTTGGAACTTTTCTATCGTCTCTTCAGTGAACCCTCGTTTAAGTAAATATTCGAGAGCATCCTGGCCCTCCTTCGTGTTAACGAGGAGATGATGATAAAACTTTCGCAGCAGGTCATGGGCTTCAACCATTTGCTGAGAGCCTTCAGGCATGTTAGAACGCTTGGAATCCTTATTAATTTCAACATCCAAAGGAACATTTCCTTTTTCAGCTAAAACTTTTGCAGATTCCACAAAGTTGTAGCCTTCTATATCCATTAAGAAGGTAAAAATATTTCCGCCTGCCCCACAACCAAAACAGTGAAAGATTTGCTTTTCCGCTGAAACGGAAAACGAGGGCGAGTTTTCACCATGAAAAGGACAAAGGCCAAAATAATTGCGCCCTTGCTTCTTCAGCTGGACATACTCCCCAATTAAATCAACAATGTCAACAGCTTCGCGAATTTGGTTAATTTTTTCATCTTCTATACGGCCATTTATCATTTTTCCACCTTGCAATACTGGTGATAGTTTCTAATTCGATACTGTTTCCTAATTCCCTGCAAAGTTCGACAAAGTTTTCAAAAGTTTATTTGTAAAACATATACGGTCTTCCTTTGTGAATGCTTTCGGCCCTTTCGTATGTTTACCCTGCCTGCGGAGTTTCGCCGACTGATAACGCATATCCAATAGCATGAAAATATTCTCTTCGGTGTATTCTTTTCCCCTAGGCGACAGAACATAAACGCTTTTAGGAAGCAGGGTCCCAGCCAAACCAATATCTGCAGTAACGACAATATCACCCTTTTTTACTGAATTTACTATATAAAGATCTGCCGCTTCTTTGTCTGCATCGACATATACCCATTTACCTTCAGGGTTATTCATCATATTTTTATATGATGCAACAAAACAGACTTCAACATCGTGCAATCCTGCACAATGAAGGATCTCGTCTTTCACCGGGCATGCATCGGCATCGACGTGTATGGTAGGTTTATTATTCATACCTTCTAATTCTACATCTTTCTGCATAATCCTTTTTCTCCCCTAAACTTTATGAAGATATAGTGAATTTTCAGCATTGGTTCATAGAGTTCCCTCTAAAGAAGCCAACATTTATTCTTCAAGGAATACCAGCTTTCTTACGTGAAAGCGCCACTTTTCCCTTGAATAAGGCCCACCCATTTTGAATTATACGGAACATGTCGAATTATTTTTATGATAAAAACCTTGACATCTCATTAACCTTTAGTTTATTCCTTATTAATTAAGTCTAAACCTTAAGATTACTTTTTTCTCACAATTTTTTATTATAGTCTATTTGATTAGAAGATGCCAACATTTAAATTCCGATTTTATTTTCATGCAAATCAATGGATTTTCATTTGGAAAAACAGAGGAATTATATGTATTTATTTTCAATTCATTCTTGATATTCCCTTTATTGACCTTGGCATTAAAATGTGAGCTGACACTTAAAGTGTCAAGCTCACATTTTGGTTTGCCTTGATTATATGGATCAACGATTTTTGTTTTGAAGGATATTGATGATCAAATTGGCTGTTTCTTCAACAGCTTTATTGGTTACATCAATAATTGGACAGTTCAGCCTTGATATGATTTTATCAAAGTATGTCAATTCTTCTTTTATTCGCTCCACATTTGCGTAAATCGCATGATCATTGAGCCCGAGTGACTTTAATCGTTCTTTGCGAATATGGTTCAGCTTTTCCGGACTGATCTTTAAACCAATGCATTTTTCAGGCGGCACCAAAAACAGCTCTTCTGGCGGTTCCACCTCAGGCACTAAAGGTACATTCGCCACTTTATAGCGTTTGTGGGCTAAATACTGTGATAACGGTGTTTTTGAAGTGCGTGAAACACCTACAAGGACGATATCAGCACGTAAAATGCCTCGGGGATCACGTCCATCATCATATTTCACTGCAAATTCAATGGCTTCCACACGCTTGAAATAATCATCATCCAGCTTTCTTACAAGACCAGGTTCATTAAGAGGCCCTTTTGGTGCCCTTTCCTGAAGGATGTCCATAAGCGGCCCTAAAATGTCATAAGCAGACAGGTTTTCTTTTTCGACCTGTGCTTTCATATACGCTCTAATAGCTGGCTTCACAAGGGTATAAGCAATGATCGCCCCATCTAATTTAGCCAGTGAAATCACTTCATCCACGTTTTGTTCATCTTCAATGTACGGAATTCGCTTTATGGAAAAAGCAGATCCCGAGAACTGGCTTGCAGCTGCTTTTGTAACCAATTCCGCTGTTTCCCCTACTGAATCCGATACAACATATATAATAGAACCGTTCATATTCTCCGTCATTCCTTTTGCAAGCCCCCTAATAGCCTTCATCAGCCAAAGCTACGAATGCTTTCGTAATATTGGTTTTTGTAATTCTTCCAATTACTTCATAGCCTTTTTCTGTGTCTTTGACGACCGGTAATGAGTCGATTTGCTTATCAATCAATTTTTTGGCAACATCAATCAAAAGGTCTTCTTTTGAACACATTGTAATATTGGGCATCCTAGTCATGATGATATTGACTGGAATGGAGTTAAGCTCTTGTTTCCCAATACTCGCACGCAACAAGTCTTTCCTTGATAAGACACCAACAAGCAATGCATGCTTATCGACAACGAACATTGTCCCGACATCTTCTAAAAACATCATGACGATCGCATCATATACGGAAATGCCCTCGTCAACAACGACCGGGATCGATTGGTAGTCTCGTACATAAAGATGGTTAAGGCTGTCGGTCAAAAGCTGTGTTCCTGACCTGCCTGTATAGAAATACCCGACCCGCGGCCTGGCATCAAGAAAACCTGCCATCGTCAATATGGCTAGATCTGGACGAAGAGTCGCCCTAGTAAGGTTCAATCTATCGGCAATATGCTCTCCAGTAATCGGTCCGTTTTCTTTTACAATTTGTAAAATCTGTTCCTGACGCTTATTCAGTTGGATTATAATCACCACCCCACTGCTTTCGCAGAGTAAAGTAACAAAAGTCATTCATTTAATAATTATATACTAAATTATTTAATAAGGGCATGTTTGTCCTATTTATTGACCATTTATCTTTTTATAGAAATCGGAAACCCTTGTTTAAAGTGTTTCCGATTTCCATACACCCTTTCAATTATGTAAGGATGATTTTATTCATGGCAGCAAAACCTGCAACCAAATCACTGATTTCCTTCATAAGAGATAAACGGTTACTGCGGATTGCTTCATCGTCTGCCATGACCATTGTATTCTCGAAATACGATTCTATTTCCGATTGGAGCGAAACAAGCTGTTCAAACCGCTCATTCTCATCTTTAGATTCAGTATAACGAATTGCTACATTTTGATATTTTTCGTATAGCGCTTTTTCTTGATCATTTTCAAAGAAAGTTGGATCGACTGTCACTTTATTGTCACATTTCACGGCAATGTTCATGACGCGGCTTAAAGCTTCCAGATTTTCTTTAAATCCTGCTTCGTCTTTTTTCGCATCCAAGACGTGTGCACGTTCCACGATGGAGTGGATATAACCGATCTCATTGACCAGAACTGCGTCAATCAAATCGTAACGGATTTGCTGTTCTTGCAGCAGGTGTTTGACACGCGCTTTAAAGAATGTGAACATATCAGATTTAACATCCTCAAGATCACGTTTTAAGATACCTTTTGATTCTACACCTTTAAGACCTATAACAATAAGCTCCTCTAAAGAGATATTCCATTTCTTCTCCGCTAGAATTTGGACGACACCGCTCGCCTGCCTTCTTAGTGCGTATGGATCCTGGGAACCTGTCGGAATGACGCCAATAGCGAAGAATGAAGACAAAGTATCAATTTTTTCAGCTAAACTAACAACCGCTCCAATGACAGAAGGCGGAACATTGTCATCCGCATGCCTCGGCATATAGTGTTCATTGATAGCTGCGGCCACTTCCTTGGTTTCTCCTTTTAGGAGTGCATATTTCTCACCCATATACCCTTGCAATTCAGGGAATTCATAAACCATATGGCTCACCAAATCGAACTTAGCAATTTCCGCTGCACGAAGGGCCATTTCTTTTTCCGCCTTTAAATTCAAGGCATCCGCAAGGACTCCGGTAACTGCAGTTACTCTGGCAGTTTTCTCGGCCAATGTACCAATTTCTTCATGATAAACGATGCTGTCCAGCTTTTTCAAAGCAGCCGAAATCTCTTTTTTCTGATCTTCCTTATAGAAGAATGCTGCATCCGATAGGCGTGCACGCAATACTTTTTCATTTCCTTTAGAAACCTTATCCAAATGGCGATCATCACCATTACGCACGGTTACAAAGAAAGCAAGTAGCTTGCCGTCCTGATCTTTGACAGGGAAATAACGTTGGTGCTCCTTCATTGAAGTGATCAGGACCTCTGGAGGAAGCTCAAGGAATTCTTCTTCGAAGTGTCCAAATAACACCGTTGGATACTCCACCAAATTATTGACTTCTTCAAGCAGTTCTTCATCGACCGGGATGATCCAGCCCTTTTCCTGCTCAAGCCCTTTAATCTGATCTAGAATAACTTGTCTGCGTTTATCCGGATCCGCCATTACAAATTGTTCTTTTAACGTTTCTTCGTACCGTGCCGGCTGCTCGATGATTGCGCTATCGCCCAAGAAACGATGTCCCTTTGTTTCACGGGCCGTCTCGACACCAGCGATGCTAAATGGCACCACTTCATTTCCGAATAAGGCAATCAGCCATTTAATCGGACGGACGAAGCGGAGCTCTTGATTGGCCCAACGCATGTTTTTCGGGAACGTCATGCCGCTGATGATTTCAGCAAGCTCAGATAAAAGCTGTACAGTCGGCTGTCCTTTTATGAATTTATTCACATGGGCATATTCCACACCCTTGAGTTCTTTAAAATAAATATCCTCTGAAGTCATGCCTTGGCCCCTGACAAATCCCAATGCGGCTTTAGACCAATTGCCTTCGCTGTCCAAAGCTATTTTCTTAGCCGGTCCTTTTGCTTCTTCTTCAATATCCTTTTGTGATTCTTCCACGTCTTTCAGCAATATGGCCAAACGTCTTGGTGTGGAAAACGCTTCAACTTCTCCGAATTCAATCGCTTTTTCCGTTAGCCATTTCTGCACTTTATCTGATAGCTGTTTCATGGAAGCTGTCACAAAACGTGCTGGCAGCTCTTCCAATCCAATTTCCAATAACAAATCACGCTTGCTCATTTGTATTCTCCCCTTTCACTTTCAGAATCGGGAAGCCTAATTTTTCCCGCTCTTCATAGAAGGTTTTAGCGACCTTACGCGCTAGGTTACGGCAGCGGGCAATATATCCCGTTCTTTCCGTCACCGAGATGGCACCTTTGGCATCCAAAAGGTTAAACGTATGTGAACATTTCAAAACATAATCATAGGCAGGATGCACAAGCCCTTCTTCCATTTGGCGATGCGCTTCCTTTTCATACATCGTGAAAAGTTGAAACAGCATATCTAGGTCGGATGTTTCAAACGTATATTTTGAATGTTCGTATTCCGGCTGTCCAAATATATCCCGGACCGTGAATCCTTCTGTCCATTCCAGGTCAAATACGTTTTCCTTATCTTGAATGTAAGAGGCGAGACGTTCGATCCCGTATGTAATCTCCACGGAAACCGGCTTACATTCAAGGCCGCCCACTTGTTGGAAATATGTAAATTGCGTGATTTCCATTCCATCAAGCCATACTTCCCAACCGAGACCAGCACACCCTAGTGATGGGTTTTCCCAATTGTCCTCCACAAAACGAATATCATGCTCTAGCGGATTAATCCCTAACGCGCGCAATGAATCCAAATATAAATCTTGGATATTGTCAGGCGACGGCTTCATGATCACTTGGAACTGATGATGCTGATACAGCCGATTAGGGTTCTCGCCATAACGACCGTCAGCCGGACGGCGGGATGGCTCCACGTAAGCAACACTCCAAGGCTCAGGTCCAATGGCTCTCAGGAACGTGTATGGGCTCATCGTTCCTGCCCCTTTTTCTACATCATAAGCATTCATTAATATGCAGCCTTGTTCAGACCAATGCTTTTGTAACGTTAAAATCATATTTTGAATATTCATTGTACACCTCCAGGTTATTTAAACGGCTATTTAAAAATTAAGGATCGGAATCCTTTCACAGGCAAACAAAAAACTCCCGTCCCTATGCGAAATGCATAGGGACGAGAGTATACCCGCGGTTCCACCCTAATTGCCGTTTATAAAACGGCCTCTTTTCAAAGCAACATGCTCCGGAAACGCCCTTCCCTGTAAATCCATATCCCGGCTTCCACCGTCCCGGGTTCGCTTTTTATGGAGAATGACAGATACTCTTTTCCATCAACGCAATCTTCTTATTTTGATGATTAGAATTTTATACAAACTAGCATGGAATGTCAATAGGTCAGATCTTAAAACATATCTTTCATCGTATCAATCTGTTTTAGGAACTTTTTTGATTTCAAATGGAGACCGGAATATTCCTCATAATAAGCATCTATTATTTTCTGGATTTCCTTTTTCGTTTCAGGCTTGACGGAAATGTTTCCCAGCCTTGATAAATCGAAATAATAAAATATCCTCAGCAATTTGACGGCTGCAGGTGAAATTTTAAAATGATAGGGATCCTTCCCGAGACAGCGGTGACAAATAAAGCCCGCTTCCCGAAGCGAGAAGGCGAATTCCCCTTCCGTTTCGCCACAAACAGCACATTGATTCAGCACTGGGTTAATCCCATTGACGGGCAGCATCTTCATTTCAAAAATGAATTTCAAAACCTCTGCGTCATATTCTTCGTTTATGTAATGCAAGGTTTGCAAAAGCAATTCATACAAATATGGATTCGGTTTTTTATCATCGACGCTTTTATCAAGCAACTCAACAATATAAGAAGCATAAGCAGTCGCAAAAAGATCCTCCCGTATGTAACGGAGTGAATCGACCATTTCGCCTTGCTGAAGACTTCCGAGTCCGGTTGAAGTGGTTACAAGGAAATACCCGGAGCAAAAAAGCTGGGTGACGGCAGCAAGCCTGCTATTAGGTTTACTGGCTCCTCTAGCCATAACACCAATTTTTCCTAGCTCTCGGGTATATATAGTAATGATTTTGTTATTTTCTCCATATGCAGTTCGCCTTATGACAATGCCCTCACATTTTTGGAGCATACCAAGACACCACCCATGTTCGCCAAGACTAACCTATGAAACAGGAAAATCAATTTCTGCTAGCTCATCTTTCAATACCAAGGGTCTTTCCTGTCTTTCGACTTCTATCTCCTTAAACAGCAAATAGGTGTCCACATTACCTGTTTCACTAAATAATTCCCAGGTAAAATCCAACATATAAAGCCCACCTTTCATTTTTAACTAGCAATATGAATATCCGACCATATGATTAGCTTGACCGTTTTCCAAACTTTCATGACTCGTAAATTTTGTTAATTAATACTCACTCTCATTGAAACCATAATCGCGAAGCTGGCTGGCTTTGTTACGCCAATCCTTCTGTACCTTTACCCAAAGTTCCAAGAAAACTTTCGAGCCCAATAAGTTTTCGATGTCCACCCTGGCACGGCTACCGACTTCTTTAAGCATTTTCCCTTGCTTTCCGATGACGATGCCTTTTTGTGAATCACGCTCGACAACGATCGTTGCCATGACATTAATGGTATCACTGTTATCCATTTTTTTAATTGAATCGATGACAACAGCCACTGAATGCGGAATTTCCTCACGCGTAAGGTGCAATACCTTCTCGCGGACCAATTCAGAAATGATAAAACGTTCCGGATGGTCGGTCACTTGGTCAGCTGGATAAAACTGGGGACCTTCAGGTAGGTGTTCCTTGATTTGTTCAAGCAATGTATCGACGTTATTTCCTTCAAGTGCAGAAATCGGAACGACTGCCGCAAAAGGGTAAAGCTGTTGATATTTTTCAATGATTGGTAGTAAATCATCTGGATGCATCGCATCTATTTTGTTTACAACCAGGAAAACAGGAGTTTTTACGGTTTGAAGTTTTTCGATGATAAACTCGTCACCGCGTCCGTATCCTTCAGTCGCATTGATCATGAAGAGAATCAAATCGACTTCTTTCAATGTATTCGTTGCCACTTTCATCATGAAATCCCCAAGCTTATGCTTTGGTTTATGAATGCCGGGTGTATCAATGAAAATCATTTGTGAATCGTTTTGCGTAAGTACGCCTTGAACCTTATTTCTTGTAGTTTGGGGTTTATCACTCATAATCGCGATCTTTTGACCGATGACCCGATTCAGAAATGTACTCTTTCCAACATTAGGTCGTCCAATTATCGAAATGAAACCTGATTTGTAACCTTTTACTTGTGTATCCTCAAATAATTTATCCATTTAAATCCTCCGGTGAAAAAGCTCCTGGAAGCAATTCCTGTACTGTTAGTTCTTTTATATCCCCATTTAAGTTGGTCAAAACAACCGGCATATCCTGGTCGCACAGTTCTGAAATAACCTGCCTGCACGCCCCGCATGGAGAAACGGGACCATCGGTATCTGCCACGACTGCAAGTTTAGTGAACTTTTTATCGTTATGGGCATAAGCGCTGAATAAAGCGGTCCTTTCGGCACAATTACACATGCTGTACGCAGCATTTTCTATATTACAACCATGATAGACCTTCCCATCAGTGGTCAAAAGGGCTGCCCCCACTTTAAATTTGGAATAAGGTACATAAGCTTTTTCTCTAGCTTTTTTAGCTTCCTCAATCAACTCATTCGTATTCAATTCACATCTTCCTTTCAAATTGAGTACCATTTGGCCAACCTACAGGCCAAACTTAGGCAAAAAGATAATTAATCCAACTATTATGGAGAATATAGCATATATGAATACTGCGCCGGCTGCAATATCTTTTGCCTGCTTGGCTAGGGGATGGATTTGATCCGTCACAAGGTCAACTACCCTTTCAATCGCTGAATTAACGAGCTCTAACGTAATCGTACCGGCTATGGCCGCCAAAATGAAAAGCCATTCCATCCCATTCAATGAGAAATACCAGCCAAAGAAAACGACGATTGCCGTTAACGCGAAATGAATCTTAATGTTGCGTTCCGTTCGAACAGCCTCCAAAATTCCCTGACAGGCAAAAGAGAAACTTTTTAATAATGGATACCTTTTTTTACCCTTCTCTTGAAAGTCCATATTCTTCCAAGATCTCCTTTTGTTTCGTAAACATCTCTTTTTCATCTTCTTCATTCATGTGGTCGAAACCTAATAAATGAAGAAAGCCATGCAGTGCTAAAAATCCAAGTTCACGATCGAATGAATGCCCATATTCTTCAGCCTGCTCTTTCGTTCGTTCAATGGAAATGATGATATCGCCTAATATGCGGGGCATTTCCACCCCGACAATTTCCACTTCATCTTCCCCCATTTCTTCAAGTGCAAAAGAAATGACATCGGTTACTGAATCTTTATGACGATATTCTTTATTGATTTCCCGAATTCTCTCATTGTCTACAAATGTAACCGATAGCTCGGTATCTTTTTCAATGTTTTCTTTTTTAGCCGCAAATTGCAGAATGCTTTCAACAAGTCGCTGAGCTTCTTCCGTTACTTCGTTCGTTTCATCCATTAAATCGATAGCTAAAATCATTCTTTCACCTTCTGTCCTAATTTATCCGCCTCCGGATATTCAATCCTGGAGTGGAAGATACCATTAAGCGATTCACATAAGGAATGCTTCACGATACTCAATTCTCTCATAGTAATGTCACATTCATCAAATTGACCATCTTGAATCCTGTCCTGAATGATGAAACTTACCAGTTCTTCAATCTTCTCTGGGGTTGGGTGCTGCATCGATCTGACTGCAGCTTCCACACTATCGGCAATGCCTATTACAGCTACTTCCTTCATTATCGCCCTTGGCCCGGGATACCGGTAAGCCGATTCCAGTGTGGCATCATCCTGTTTTTTTGCCTTATGGTAGAAAAACTTCAATAAAGTTGTCCCATGATGCTGCTCTGCAATATCCACTATCTCTTTCGGGAATTTGTGGCTTCGCAGCATCTCACCGCCATCTACGGCATGAGCGATGATGATATCCCTGCTCGTTTCAGGCGGCAGCCGATCATGCGGGTTCTCCACGTTCATCTGATTTTCGATGAAGAAGTGCGGCCGTTTCGTTTTACCGATATCATGATAATAACTGCCGACCCTTGCCAGCAATCCATTAGATCCAATGGCTTCACAAGCCGATTCTGCCAAATTGGCGACCATTACACTGTGATGATAAGTCCCCGGAGCCTCAATCAAGATCTTCCGCAGTAACGGATGATTGGGGTTCGAAAGCTCGATAAGCTTAATAGATGATAAGATCCCGAAACCAGCCTCGAAAAACGGTAAAAGGCCCATGGTCAAAACAGCTGAACCAACTCCAGAACCTATCGCAGCAACAGCATAATATAAATACTCCATTCTAGTATAATGGCCGTCCATGATGAAGATGAGGGAAAATACGAATGCCATATTGATTAAAGACAATAGTAGCCCTGCAACCAGAACCTTTGATTTGAAATTGGGCCGCGATAAAATGATGATTGCCGTCAATCCCCCGAAAATGATATAAAGCCCCATCGAGAAATCCAGATTACCAGGCGTATCACCATTAAATATAATCGTACCATATGAGCCTAACAATATGATCATGGCTACCGCTAACTTATCGTTCAATAATATCTTGATGAGCATCGCCGCCATGGCACCCGGGAAAATGTATTCCAAATTCGAGTTTTTCAGGTCTGCCAGAATGCTGACCGTTTTCATGGTAGCCATTGAAAGGATAAAGACAAGACTGAAGATCAATAACTGATTGTACTTGTTATCCTTTTTGGAAATCGAAAAGTAGAAAAAGTAATAAAAAGCTGCAAAAGTCAGAAATATGAATAGCAGCAGGCCGATATACGGGTAAATGGTAGACTCCGTATTTAAAAAGCCTGCCAGTTCAAGCTGCCTATATACATCCCTGTCCACTAACTGGTTCTCTTCTACGATGATCTGTCCCTGGAGGATCCTGATTGGCTCCACGCTTTCGACCGCTTTCCGTCGCTGTTCCTCGGTTTTATCCTTATCGAAAAACACATTTTGAATGATTGCCGTGCGCGCCAGGGAATTGGAAGCTTTCTTCATATCGCTATTAATGCTCATATAGCCCAATTCCTCTACAACCTTTTTCTTGGCATTTTCGACGTCACTGGCAGCGATGCGGGAGCTCATCACATTATTCACGGCAGTAATGGTTGAATCTTTCGCTATTTTCAACTCATCTTCATCCGCCTGGACTAAGGCAAGGAAAACGGATTCCTCAATATTTTTATTGACTTCATCGGTCAATTTTTCTTTTAATATGGAAACTTTTTGAGCATCCGTCTTTATGGTCCCTTTTTTATTTTCTTTACCATCATCATCATGCTCTTTATCGGGGTCCGTTTCTTTATTCACCTCAATCGCTGAATCGAAGATGGATGAAATCAGATCGACTTTATTTTTGGCATATTCTTTTTTTAATGAATATACATCAGCCACCTGTTTTGAAATCTCTTCTTTTTCCTGTTCGGTCTTATAGGTATCTTCCACAGTCTTCGTTGAACGGATTGTTTGTTCCGAAGGCTTAAAAAGCTCTACCTCGACCTTTTCCGGCTTGACGTTGGAGAACATTAACCCATACGCAAACAAACCAAGTATGATAAACAATAACACTTGAAAAAAGCGATGGACCAACAGTCCTTTTATTTTAGTGAAAAATTTCTGGATACGATTCAAGGAAGGTCCTCCTAAAAAATGATGTTTATTATTCTAGATATGTAAAATCATAACAGTTTTCATGTAAATTTTCACCTCGTATTGATAAATGTAAACCTTCTTTCGTTCCATATCCACTTTTTAGCCAAAAAGATAGGTCATTTAGTCACATCACGAAAAATCCGCCGATTGAAAATGGCGGATTTTTTTCTTATCACTTTGCCTGCTCGTAAGCAGTAATGATTTTGGCGACAAGCGGATGTCTTACTACATCACTTTGCTCAAAATAAACAAAGGAAAGGCCTTTAACATTCTTCAAGATCTCTTCTACCCGTATAAGACCTGACTTTATGCCTTTTGGAAGGTCAATCTGGGTCCGATCTCCCGTAATGACCATTTTCGATCCGAACCCTAGCCGGGTCAGGAACATCTTCATTTGGGCTTCCGTCGTATTTTGGGCTTCATCCAAAATGACAAAGGCATCTTCAAGCGTACGGCCCCTCATATAAGCCAGAGGAGCTATTTCGATCGTTCCGCGCTCTATCATCCGTTGGGTCTGTTCCATCCCAAGGAGGTCATGGAGAGCGTCATACAGCGGCCGTAGGTAAGGATCTACCTTTTCTTTTAGATCACCAGGCAGAAAACCCAGGCTTTCGCCCGCTTCGACAGCAGGACGTGTCAGGATGATCCGTTTTACATGTCCATTTTTCAATGCATTGATCGCCATTACAACAGCAAGATAGGTCTTCCCGGTTCCGGCAGGCCCAATTCCAAATACCAGGTCATGTTTCTTTATTGCCTGGATATAGTATCTCTGCCCGATAGTTTTGACTTTAATGGATTTCCCCTTAGCCGTTTTCGCGATTTCCTCATCATATAATTCACCAAAATACTCCAAGGTGCCTTTTCTTGCCAATTCAATTGCATAAAGAACATCTCTAGAGCTGATTGCAATTCCTTTTCTGATCACTGTCAATAGTGCCTTAAGTATTTCCTGTCCCATCGTTACGCGCTCGATATCCCCGGCAACACTCACCGCTTCACCCCGGGTAATGACGGAAATGCCTAGCTCCTCTTCAAGCACTTTCACATTTGAATCCCCATTGCCCAATAAAGCGATCGCTTCATTAGGTGACTCTATTTCCAGCTTAATTACTTTCACATCATCTGCCATTCGTTAGTCTCCTTGAATGATTGGCTGTCCAATCGCTATATCTTCAATAACTTGGTAATGTATAGATAATTTAACTTTACCATTCTCTATGCTTTCGTGCAAAATTTTTTCTTCGACGATTTCATCTTCCTCGTCTAAATGCTTTTCCAATTCTGCTTTAGCCATTTTCCTGCCTTCCTTCACCGCTTCTTCCTCTGTATAACTCCGAACAATGTCTTCCTTGCTCCTTAAGGTCACCTGTTTATAAGAAATGGGCAGTTCCCATTGAAGAAAGTGAAACGGCCTCACTGTCGTTTCTTTTACCTGTTTTTCATATCCCGGATCCTTGAATCCCCAAATAGGCAGTGAAAATTCCCCCATTTTCAAAAAGTGCCTACTCGTTTCATTTCCGTTAAAAACAGCAAACTTGGTTTTTAACGGAACATCCACTTTCGCTTTATACCACGTTTTCCCTTTTATTACTCCCTTTGCGGATACAATTTCCTGTTTATCCTCTTTTCCAATCAGTCCTGAAACAAGCAGCTGTCCTTTTCCTACATAATCATTCACATTAACTATAGATTGTCCCTTTTCAACGAACATATTAGTGATGATCGCTTTTTTGGAAGCTACCAAATTCTGTGGAGATGTTTTCTCGACTTCTTTAGGCTGCCGTTTTTCAACAACCCTGAAATGGTATGTCGTTCCCTTTAGCTCTACCCCCACCCATGTCAATGCACCAATCCGGTCCGACAGCTTACGCTGAATCGTATCCACATCATCAACAAAGAATTGCACTTTACCGATCTTCACGCCCATCTTGTCCAATTCTTTCCGGATGGCATGCTCGGTTGCCGGCTTGGCATCTTGTACCTCGATGCCCCATACCATATTGGAAAGTACAAATATGCAAAGCAGGAAAGCGATCAGGCCCACTAAAAATCCGCTGTTTTTCATAACCCTCTTCATGAGGAAAGGGACACCCTTTCCCTGCATGAATTTTACTTTACAATCGCTCTTACGCATGACCTGACGGAGTTTAGGGATATCCCTAACATCCATATGAAAAATCAGGGCTTCGCTGCCGACGCGCTTCACATCCCAGATATGCAGCCCTCTTCTCGTCAGCATGTTAATCAGCCGTTCTGCGCCTTTTCCATATGCCTTCACTTTTACATAGCCTGTATAATAGTTTGTCCATTGGTTTTTCATGGAGACCTCCCGGGATCATTCATTGATAAAATAAACCTTGTCAATTTTGCCTTCAAGCATGATTTCTTCCGGCAAAATCGTCTTTATGACAAAGGCGTTTCCCTTTATCAGCAACTGCCCATTTTTCAGCATCAATCGCACTTCGCTGTCTGTAAAAGCCAATAAGCCACGATGGTTTTCAATATAAATATGTAATTGTCCGATCATTGTAATTCGCGGCAGGTCCATCATGACATCTTGCGGAAGGTCCATTGTTTTGGTCATAAGCTGTTTCACTTTTTTTCCCCAATTGCGTGCCATAAAAAAGAACCCCCTTTCATCTCAATGTATGAAATGAAAGAGGGTTCTAGCACAAAATTATAAGGGAATGAAAGCCTATTTTTTCGTGGCATCAAGGATGTAATGAAAAAAGCCCGGTGTTGCACTCTGTTACCTTCTGGACCTCTGAAGACTTCGCTTCGCCCTTGGCGGTCCCAGCACTTCTGACATGATGATGCCATCAATCAGCTGCTTTTTGCCAAAAGAAGGTCCTTTGCGATAGACCGGACTGCTGTTATCAGATATCGCTGATGTAATTTGATCTGCCTTCGCTTTTTGATATAAACGCTCTTGATCGTACTTCTGCTGAAGCCGTCTAAGCTCAGCAATCCTTTTGTTCGCTTCATTCTTCGTCTCATCGTTTACTTCAACAGCCTGCGTTGCCTGCTGTTCGACTTTCCTTACGGGAGCAGGGGCAGGCCTTTGCTGCTGATTCCCTTGTGACATTTCACCTTGAAGCTCCCGCATGACCTCCTGCCAGTTCTTTTTCGGAGGCCTGTTTGGATCATCATTTTGCTGAGGCTGCTTTTTCTTTCCTAACATGGACGTTAAAATACCGATCAAGACAATGATAAGGAATGGGTTCTTGAGAAAGAAATCAATAATATCTCCCATTTAAAGACCTCCCTTCCCTGACCTAATTATTATTATTGTTGTTATTGCCATCTTTTGGATTTTCGGATATTTTACTGATGGAATCGCGCATATCCGTATCTGCCGTGATGTTTTGGATATTCATATAATCCATCACTCCCAGATTTCCGCTTTTCAGTGCATCGGCCATTGCCAACGGAACTTCCGCTTCTGATTGAACAACCTTCGCTCTCATTTCCTGAACACGGGCAACCATTTCCTGTTCAAGTGCAACAGCCATTGCACGGCGTTCTTCGGCTTTTGCCTGGGCTATTTTCTTATCGGCCTCAGCTTGGTCAGTCTGTAATATGGCCCCAATATTTTTCCCGATATCCACTTCAGCGATATCAATGGAAAGAATTTCAAATGCCGTTCCAGAATCCAACCCTTTTGATAAAACCGTTCTTGAAATCAAATCGGGGTTTTCAAGTACATCCGTATGCATTTTCGAAGCACCGATCGTCGATACGATCCCTTCACCTACACGGGCAATGATTGTCTCTTCGCCGGCACCACCGACTAGACGTTCAATATTGGCACGGACCGTAATCCTCGCCTTCGCTTTCACTTCAATACCATTCATCGCTACACCAGAGATGAATGGAGTTTCGATCACTTTCGGGTTAACGCTCATTTGAACGGCTTGCAGTACATCCCGACCTGCAAGGTCAATAGCTGCACCCCGTTCGAAAGGTAACACGATATTGGCACGTTCTGCAGCAATTAAAGCATTCACTACGCGATCGACATTACCGCCTGCAAGGTAATGGCTCTCCAATTGATTCGTTGAAACATTGATTCCAGCCTTATGGGCCTTGATAAGCGGATTGACAACCCTGCTTGGTATAACACGGCGAAGCCTCATCCCTACTAATGTAAATATACTGATTTTGACTCCTGCCGCTAAAGCGGAAATCCATAACATTACTGGTACGAATGTGAAAAACACTGCCAATACGATTATGGCAGCAATCACTGCCAGTACAATAAATATCGTTCCTGAAGTTATCACTTAATGATTCATCCTTCCTGTTTCTAAAAATTTTTTAATTTGAATCCGGAATTTCCCGGACGACCACCCTAGATCCTTCAACTTTAACGATCATGATTGACGAACCTTTGGAAATAAAGCTTCCTTCAGTCACGACATCCACTCTTTCATCTTTGATTAAAGCTGTTCCTGAAGGCCTCAAATCTGTAAGGGCCTTCCCTTCAACACCTAATAAATCCACTCGATTCGGATTGCTGACATATCCTTGTTCCGTTTTTGTTGCATCGGTTAATATCATTTTCCTGAAAAATTTCATTTGTTTTCCAAACACCTTTACAAGTAGGATGAATACCAAAATGGATACGGTGACCGCAATTAGCAAGGATATCGTCATATTAACCGGATCACCTGATGCGAGGAATAAACTCCCCACAATCGCCGTAAATCCAAGCAGCCCGATAATCCCCCCTGGGATAAAAAACTCAACTAATACAAGAATGACCCCAATGATGAACATCGCTAACGATTCGTACCCGGTGATACCAGCGACAAGATGACCATAGAAGAATAAGACAAGACTGGAGATCCCAATTACCCCCGGAATTCCAAAACCAGGTGAAAACAATTCAATCACAATCCCGATTCCTGCTATCGTCAATAAAATGGGGACGACAATCGGATTGGTCAAAAAGCGGGCAAGTTTCTCTGGAAAGCTTTCTTCGATTGACCGAATATCGGCATCCTCAACCCCAAGTATACTATACAACTCCGCTTTCCCAGAGACGGTGCCTTCACTATAACCAGCCTTTTTTGCCTGTTCAGCTGTAAATGTCAGCAACTTTCCTCTTTCCGCCCCATATTCGGGAAGGTCGATGTCATCATCCGCCATCGCCTGAGCGAATATGGGATCGCGACCATTTTGTTCTGCAGCAGTCTTCATGGCAGCCAGCCAATAAGATTGGGCTTTCTTACCTGCAGCGTTCCCCGTTGAATCAATCACTGCCGCTGATCCCATAGTGGCACTTGGAACCATATAGATCTCATCTGCACTTAGGGAAATATATGCACCTGCAGATAAAGCCCTGTTATTCACGTAAGCAACAGTCTTAATTGGTGAATCGGACAGCAACTTCGCAATTTCCCCTGCTGCATCCACAGCGCCTCCAGGGGTGTTCACCTCGAATACCACAAGATCTGCATCAGCAGCTTCAGCAGTGGTCAGCGCACGCTCCAAAAAGGCCGAAAGTCCCTTTTCCACCGTTTCTTCAATTGGAACATGGTAAACGATCTTCTCTTTTGCAGAAACCACCGATCCTCCAAATGAAGACATGGTGAACAGCAATCCAAATAAGAGTACAGATAAATAACGCCAAATTTTCAGCCAGAACGCCCCCTTTACCGTCTTAAACGCTGTAAGTGCCTCCAATTTTCAGGAAGATACTTACCAGTAAAATTCAGCCCGTAACTAAAATTCGAATAAGGAGCAAATGAAGCACCCCTATACTCTGTTCTTTAGTTATTACGTATGTATATGAAAAAGGTTTCAAAAAAAGCAAATAAAATTGAAAGTGCCCATATTATCTTCAATAATATACGCACAAAAACCAGGAAATACACAAAAACCACAGGCAATTTGCCTGCGGTTAGGTTTCGAGTTTTAAGTTTCGAGTTTAAGATAGATGTTGTTGTACTAATTTGTTTACTAGAGAACCATCCGCTTTACCTTTAACTTTAGGCATTAAAGCTCCCATAACTCTCCCCATATCTGCTTTGGATGTTGCATTGACTTCTTCAATCGTTTGTTTAACAATTTTAGAAATCTCTTCTTCTGAAAGTTGCTCAGGCATATATGCCTCTACGTATACTAGTTCGGTGCGGACTTTATCCACGAGATCGGAACGACCTGCGTTTTCAAACTCCTGGAGGGAGTCTTTGCGTTGTTTTAATTCGCGAGAGAGCACTGTCAATTCTTCATCATCTGTTAAATCTTGTCTCTGCTTCAGTGCTTCGTTTTGAATAGAAGCTTTCAGCATCCGAATAACAGATAGTTTGTCCTTTTCCTTGTTCTTCATCGCTTGTTTCATATCATTATTTAAACGCTCGAGAAGACTCATCTTTCCACCCTCTCTTAGAATTTACGTTTTCTTGCAGCTTCAGACTTTTTCTTACGTTTTACGCTTGGTTTTTCATAAAATTCACGCTTCCTAGCTTCCTGAAGCGATCCTGCTTTAGATACAGTACGTTTGAAACGACGAAGAGCATCTTCAAGCGATTCGTTTTTACGAACGACGGTTTTAGACATCTCTTTCCCTCCCTCCGAAAACAACACACTAACTCAAGTTGTCAACATGTTATACATGTACTAAACAATTATAATATATCATCTTTAGCAGGTCAACCAATAAAATCAAACTTATTTTGAATATTATCATGTTATTATCATAATTTTTCTTTAAACCATCATTCAACCGCATGGAAACCCAATTTATAGCATGTCTCCCCTTAACGGACCATAAGTTATTAAAGGGGTGACAGTCATGTATGAACTATTTTTATTCCTACTATTCATTGCGATATTTTTGGCTGGTATGTCAGTTTTACGAATCGGGTTGTTCAATATGTCCGGTGCAGCATTAAAAACATTTCTCTCAAAAGTAACGGATAAACCATGGAAGGGTTTCATGGCCGGAACCATCTTTACAGGGATCTTGCAGAGCAGCTCGGCGGTCATGGTCATGACTGTCGGCCTCGTTTCTGCAGGAAGCTTAACGTTCCCGCAAACAATCGGGATTATTCTTGGAACGAATATCGGATCCACCTTCACGGCAGAGTTCATGACCTTCTCTTTGGATGGTTGGATCATTCCAGGTGTCATCAGCGGCGCTTTCCTTTGCTTCATGCCAAATGTATTATCGCGAAGCTTAGGGATGACACTAATCGGAATCTCGGCCATCTTCGCGGCTATGAGTGGTTTTAAAACGCTTTCGACACCAATTGCAGCCTATCCATCCATACAAACGCTCATCAATTACATAGAGGGCCATATGAGTTATGCCCTATTAGCAGGGATATTATTGACGGCACTCATTCACTCTAGTTCGGCTACCATCGGGATAGCCATGAGCTTTTTGATGAATGGGGAGTTATCCGTCACTTCCGCAATCATCATCATGTTTGGATCCAATATAGGCACTTGCATCACCGGATACATGGCAAGCATCGGGTCTGGTAGACAAGCTGCCTTCACAGCTTATGCACATATTTGGCTAAACGTCATCGGGGTTGCTGCATTCCTGCCTTTTGTGGACATCCTGGAACGAACGGCTGCCTTTTTCACCGAAAACGAGGGGAAACAACTCGCCCATGCTAGTGTCATTTTCAATATCTTGACTTCTTTGGCTGTCCTGCCTTTCGCACGCCAATTCTCCAGCTTCATTCTTTGGGTGCACCGTCCCCCTAAAAAATAAAGGCCTGACCTAAAAGTCAATGGCTTTGGGGACAATTTCGGCGGTTTGCTCGTGAGTTTTGGTGCTTTACTCGTGATTTTGCGCTTTTACTCGTGAATTCCGGTGCTTTACTCGTGAATTTTGCGCTTTTACTCGTGAATTTCGGTGCTTTACTCGTGAATTCCGGTGCTTTACTCGTGAATTTTGCACTTTTACTCGTGAATTTCAATTTCCTCCTCAAAATTGCGCGCTTCAGCTTAATTTTGGGGCGTTTTCTTTTGCATTTTCATGACATTCACTCAATTTCGGTGCTTTACTCGTGAGTTTTGCACTTTTACTCGTGAGTTTTGCACTTTTACTCGTGAATTTCAATTTCCTCCTCAAAATTGCGTGCTTTAGCTTAATTTTGGGGCGTTTTCTTTTGCATTTTCATGACATTCACTCAATTCCGGTGCTTTACTCGTGAATTTTACGCTTTTACTCGTGAGTTTTGCACTTTTACTCGTGAATTTTACGCTTTTACTCGTGAGTTTTGCACTTTTACTCGTGAATTTTAGTGCTTTACTCGTGAATTTTGCGCTTTTACTCGTGAATTTCATTTTCCTCCTCAAAATTGCGTGCTTTGGCTTAATTTTGGGGCGTTTTCTTTGCATTTTCATGACATTCACTCAATTTCGGTGCTTTACTCGTGAATTCGCCGTTCTAACTCGTGAAACTCGCCGCTTGTGCGGTTTTCTTTAAAAGTTGCTGGTTCCAAAAATAACTAGTGAGAATTCAAAATTGATACATCTTTCACTTTTTGCCGTGGAGAGCTTTTTCTTGGACAGGAATGAAGCAAGCGCGATCAGACGTGGTGGGAAAAAGGGGAATAAAAAAAGGCGGAGAAAAATTATTCTCCGCCTTTTAAAAAAATCAATAATCGGATTCAGCCGTTAAGCCCTTTACGATTGAGACACCTGCACTCGCACCAATTCTTGTTGCACCAGCTTCAATCACTTTCTGGGCATCACTCGTGTTGCGGACACCACCTGAAGCTTTGACACCGATATCGGGACCGACCGTTTTTCTCATGAGCGTGATATCTTCAACAGTCGCACCGCCGGTCGAAAAACCAGTTGATGTTTTAACATAATCCGTTCCCGCATTTACTGCCAGTTCACAAGCACGGACTTTTTCTTCCTCAGTCAATAGAGAGGTTTCAATGATTACTTTCGATAGAGCCTTACCAGTGGATGCAGCTATCACAGCACGGATATCCCGCTCTACCAACTCATCATCCTTGTCCTTCAATGCGCCGATATTGATCACCATATCGACTTCGTGAGCACCATTGCTGATGGCATCTTTCGTTTCAAAAGCTTTAGTTTCCGGTGTGGTTGCACCTAGAGGGAACCCGATAACCGTACAAACTTTCACTTCTGACCCTTCCAAAAGTTCGCTTGCATACTTAACCCATGTCGGGTTTACGCATACGGAAGCAAAGTTATACTCTCTCGCTTCTTCGCATAATACCTTAATTTGCTCTTTGGTTGCATCTGCTTTTAATAACGTGTGGTCAATTAAACCTGCTACATTTTGTGACATTAATAATCCTCCTCAAAAACAATCTATAACTAGTTGTACGTACCTCTAATCATACCATAATTTATCCACTTTGACGATATATATAGTCTTTACCCGAACGTTCCAAGAAAACACATCAAACAGAGAATAAAAAAAAGACAGCGTAAAATCGCCGTCTTAAATATTTGATGCTTGTTGCAATGGTAAATCCTTTACGATCGTCACGAACTGTCCTTCACTAAATGGATAGCCAGACTTTGTAATTTTCACTTTTACGATTTCACCGACCATTTCATCTGAAGCCGGGAAAACGATTTTCATATAATTATCGGAGTAGCCTTCATAAAGGCCATTTTCCAACTTCGTTTCAGGAATGACTTCCAGAACTTCACCCTCGAATCGGGAGGCATACTCTTTTGCCAGCTGATCCGACAAAGCGATAAGCCGGTGGACACGTTCATTTTTGACATCTTCATCCACTTGATCCTCCATACGGGCAGCCGGAGTCCCTGTCCGTTTTGAATAAGGGAAAACATGAAGTTCGGAGAATTTATATTTTTCTATAAAGTTATATGTCTCCATGAATTCTTCTTCGGTTTCACCTGGGAAACCTACGATGACATCAGAGGTAACAGCAAGACCCGGAAGTGCAATTTTCAACTTTTCGATTCGATCACCGAAGAAATCCATCGTATATTTACGTCTCATCCGTTTTAGTACTGTATCGGAACCCGATTGAATTGGTATATGCAAATGACGTACGACTTTTTTCGATTTCGTCAGCACTTCAATGATCTCATCTGTAATTTGGCTGGCTTCAATGGATGAAATACGGATACGCTTCAGCCCATCGATTTTTTCCAAGTCCCGCAGCAGCATCGCCAAATTATAGTCCTTCAAATCGTCTCCGTAGCCGCCAGTATGGATTCCGGTCAGGACTAACTCCTTATAGCCTGCCTCGACAAGCTGCTCAGCTTGGTGAACGACTTCCTTCGGATCGCGGGAACGCATCAAGCCACGAGCCCAAGGTATGATGCAGAAAGTGCAGAAATTATTGCAACCTTCCTGAATCTTTAGCGAAGCGCGTGTACGGTCTGTAAAAGCAGGTACATCCAACTCTTCATAGACACGGTTTTTCATGATATTTCCTACAGCATTGATTGGTTGACGCTCAACCTTGAATTGCTCGATATAATCAAGAAGTTTAACCCTGTCCTGTGTTCCTACAACAATATCCACACCTGGTATGGCCATGATTTCAGCTGGCGATGTCTGAGCGTAACATCCCGTTACCGCTATGACGGCATTCGGATTTTTACGAATGGCACGACGGATGACCTGACGGCTTTTCTTATCGCCAGTGTTTGTCACCGTGCATGTGTTGATGACATATACATCTGATGTATTTTCAAACTCAACACGATCATATCCCCCAGTTTTAAATAATTGCCAAATAGCCTCTGTTTCATAATGATTCACTTTACAGCCTAATGTATGGAAAGCGACCGTTGCCATTTTTCATCACCTCAAAAGTTCTACATGATAAGAAACAGCGGAAAGTGCATATAAAGGTGCTGTTTCAGTTCTTAATATTCTTGGTCCAAGACCGCAAGCTACAAAACCGGCATCAGACAGTTTTTCAATTTCCTTATCTGCTAAACCACCTTCAGGACCAAAGACAAATAAGATCGATTGCCCTCCGGTGATATCCTTCAGGACCGAAGCGAGTACAGAAGTTTCCCCCCGCTTTGCCTCTTCTTCAAAAGCGATTAATTTATGATCGAAACCGGAAGCATACCCAGCTAGCTGATCTGCCGTCATCGGCTCCTTGATGGCAGGGATAACGGTGCGGTGAGATTGCTCGGCCGCCTCTTTTGAAATCTTCTGGAGCCTCTCCAATTTCTTGCCTACCTTTTTGTGGTCCCATTTTACCACCGAACGAGCAGCAATAAAAGGGATAAACTCAACCGCACCCAGTTCCGTACCCTTTTGTACGATATATTCCAATTTATCCCCTTTAGGCAGACCGCTCGCTATCACAACCCTCACAGGAAGTTCCTTTTCTTCATTCTTCCATTCGATAACAGTCCCTATAACAACTTCATCAGTTATTTCGGAAATTTCCGTGACAGCAGTCATACCATTAGCTTTCACCGTGATTATCCGTTCTCCCGGTCCCATTCTCATCACCCTGGAGATATGGTGAAAATCATCACCTGATATCGTCACCGTGTTTCCATTGATGTCTTCTTCGTTAAGAAAATACCGTTGCACACTGCCACCTACTTCATCTAGTCTAAAATACATACAGCGGCTAACAGTCAGGTTTCCCGAATGCAAGCCATGCAAGGATTCAAGCTAAAAAAAGGTACTCTGACTATCAAAATACCCGATAATCAGAGTAACTTTTTCAATTAATCATTTCTTTTCGCTATTATTGCCACCCAATCTTCCATCAAGATCGTTTCCTCAATGGTGAATCCAGATCCTATAATCGCATCCTTCACATCTTGTTTCTTTGGTTGAATGATCCCAGAAGCGATGAAATATCCGCCTGGTTTAACCACTTTCGCTACATCATCCGTAAATCGCATGATCACTTCGGCAAGAATATTAGCCACGACGACATCCGCTTGTTCATTCACACCATCCAGCAAGTTGCCTTGTGAAACGGACACTTTATTCTGAACGTTATTAAGTTCCACATTTTGAATAGCTGACTGTACAGCCACTTCATCCAAATCAAGGGACTGGATTCGTTCTGCATCCAATAACGCAGCGGCAATGCTTAGAACCCCAGAACCCGTTCCTACATCAACAACTAAATCCCCTGGACGAACTGTACGTTCCAGCGCTTGGATGCACATGACCGTTGTCGGATGTGTCCCTGTTCCGAAGGCCATGCCGGGATCAAGTTCAATGATCAATTCGTCACTGCTGACAGGGGTATAATCTTCCCATGTCGGTACGATGGTAAACCGTTCGGAAATCTTGACGGGATTATAATATTTTTTCCAAGCCGTCGCCCATTCTTCTTCATTCACTTCACTAATTGAAACAATATTCTTCCCAAGGTCTATATCAAATTGAAGGAGATTATTAATTGATTCCTTTATAGCATCAACAGTTTCACCAAGGAAGCTGTTAACTGGCAAATAAGCCTTAATCAATACACCTTCATCCGGATAATCATCTGGGTTTAAGTGGTAGATTTCGCCAAAAACATTTTCGCGTTCCTTGACTAATTCTAGAGGATCCTCAATGACAACACCGCTGGCACCTGCCTCATGAAGAATATTCGAAACAGGTTCAACCGCTTCATTCGTTGTTTGGATTGCAAATTCAGACCACTTCATAATCTACCAACTCCCAATTTGTTCTTTTACTTTAATTCACCTATCTTTAAAAGCACGCTTCACTTTTGAGAAAAAACCATCATGATGTTCATCAATACCTTGACCGCTAGTATCGCTGAACTCACGAAGCAGGTCTTTTTGTTTTTCCGTTAATTTTTTAGGTGTGACCACTAATACGACCACATGTTGATCTCCTTGCCCATATCCTCTGACATTAGGAACACCTTTGCCTTTTAAACGGAAGCGCGTGCTCGTTTGTGTACCGGCAGGGATTTTCAGCTTCACTTTACCATGAAGGGTCGGAACTTCTATTTCATCCCCTAGTGCGGCCTGAGCAAAAGTAACAGGCATTTCACAATAGATATCATCGCCATCCCGCTCAAAGAATTCATGACTGCGCACATGGAAGACTACATACAGATCTCCGGCTGGTCCGCCATTGATTCCTGGCTCGCCTTGTCCGGTTACACGCAATTGCTGGCCATCATCAATTCCTGCTGGCACCTTAACTTGGATCTTTTTACGTTTTTGGACTTTTCCGTCCCCGCCGCATGTTGAACATTTATTAGGAATGATTTTTCCTGTTCCTTGACAATGATGACATGCTCTCCGGTTCACAATCCTTCCGAACGCTGTGTTTTGTTCTACATTCAATTGACCGGTCCCATGACAATGTGAACAGTTTTCCACTTTTGTACCTGGTTTTGCACCTGATCCTTTGCATGTATCACAATTCTCTTCACGCGGAATTTCAATTTCAGTCTCTTTTCCAAATGCAGCCTCTTCAAAAGAAAGCGTCATCGTATACTGTAAATCCGCCCCTTGACGTGGTGCATTCGGATCTCTCCTGCGTCCGCCGCCTCCAAAGAAACTGCTGAAAATATCTTCAAAACCGCCGAAACCACCAAAGTCCTGACCGCCAAAGCCCTGATTTGGATCTGTATGTCCGAATTGGTCATAATGGGCCTTTTTCTGTTCGTCGCTCAATACTTCGTAAGCTTCCTTGATTTCTTTAAATTTATCCGCAGCATCGTCCGCTTTATTAATATCAGGGTGATATTGTTTGGAGAGCTTACGATACGCTTTTTTGATTTCATCCTTCGAAGCACTCTTCGAAAGGCCTAACACCTCATAATAATCGCGTTTACTCATATCTAAAATCCACTCCCGATTCGATTCACATAAAGGTAATATTATCACTGAACGAAGATAATAATCAACTAGAAAAGTACAAACGGCTTTAACACTTTTTTGTAAATTGTAATGCCAGTCCCAATTTGCACACATTTCTCTCTAAATTTCCATGATTCCCCACCAGCGATTGTAAGAACAAAAGAAAATCAGATGCCAACACTTCCTGGCAATGATTCCATCCACTGTAAAAAAAGCCAAAGTCAAGATAACCTGACTTTGACTTTTCTACAATGGCAGGCAGAAATCAACTGCCCAATATATATCAGTGTCCCGATTGGGTCACTTTTTATTTTTTCTCTTCTTCGTTAACTTCCGTGTACTCTGCATCAACTACATTATCGTCCTGAGCAGACTCGCCAGCACCGGCTTCGCCAGCTTGCTGAGCTTTTGCCGCTTCTTCATAAAGCTTCATTGTCAAAGCTTGAACGATTTCGTTAAGCGCATCTTTTTTCACGCGGATTTCTTCAAGCTCATTTTTCTCGATTGCAGCTTTCAGTTCATCCTTCGCTTCATTCGCTTTTGTTACTTCCGCTTCGTCCACTTTGCCTTCTAGATCTTTAAGCGTTTTTTCCGTTTGGAAAACTAATTGATCAGCTTCGTTACGAAGTTCAACTTCTTCTTTACGTTGTTTATCGCTATCGGCATTTTCTTCCGCTTCACGTACCATGCGTTCGATCTCGTCATCAGAAAGTCCTGAAGATGATTTGATGGTGATCGCTTGTTCTTTGTTCGTGCCAAGATCTTTCGCACGCACGTTCACGATACCATTTTTATCGATATCGAATGTCACTTCAACTTGTGGAACTCCACGCGGTGCCGGTGGAATGTCACTCAATTGGAAACGACCAAGAGTTTTGTTATCCGCTGACATTGGACGCTCACCTTGAAGGACATGGATATCAACTGCCGTTTGATTATCAGCCGCTGTCGAGAATACTTGTGATTTACTTGTCGGAATCGTAGTATTACGGTCAATCAGTTTCGTGAATACTCCGCCCATCGTTTCAATTCCAAGTGAAAGTGGAGTTACATCAAGAAGGACAACATCTTTAACATCCCCTGTTAATACGCCACCTTGAATTGCAGCACCCATGGCCACTACTTCATCAGGGTTTACACCTTTGCTTGGTTCTTGACCGATTTCCTTTTTGATCGCTTCAACAACCGCAGGAATGCGTGTAGATCCGCCAACAAGGATTACTTTGTCGATTTCAGATGCTGAAAGGCCAGCATCTTTCAATGCTTGACGAGTTGGTCCCATAGTGCGTTCCACAAGACCTGAAGAAAGCTCATCGAATTTAGCTCTAGTCATCGTTACGTCCAAGTGAAGCGGGCCAGCATCTCCAGCTGTGATGAATGGTAAAGAAATTTGAGTTGAAGTTACGCCGGAAAGATCTTTTTTCGCTTTTTCAGCTGCATCTTTCAAACGTTGAACCGCCATTTTGTCTTTTGAAAGGTCGATTCCGTTTTCTTTCTTGAATGCTTCTACTAGGTAATCGATGATGACTTGGTCGAAATCATCTCCACCTAGACGGTTGTCACCGGCTGTCGACTTAACTTCGAAAACGCCATCCCCAAGTTCCATGATCGATACGTCAAATGTACCGCCGCCAAGGTCGAATACAAGGATCGTTTGATCTTCTTCCGTTTTATCCAAACCGTATGCAAGTGCTGCAGCTGTCGGTTCGTTGATGATACGTTCCACTTCAAGACCAGCAATTTGACCGGCATCCTTAGTTGCTTGACGTTCTGCATCATTGAAATAAGCAGGTACAGTGATAACCGCTTTTGTAACTTTTTCGCCAAGATACTCTTCAGCGTATGATTTTAAGTATTGAAGGATGATTGCAGACACTTCCTGAGGTGAGTATTCTTTTCCTTCAATTACTTCTTTATGGTCGGTACCCATATGGCGTTTAATGGAAATGATCGTGTTAGGGTTAGTAATCGCTTGGCGTTTTGCCACTTCTCCCACTTGTCTTTCTCCATTTTTGAATGCCACTACGGATGGTGTTGTACGGTTTCCTTCTGGATTCGGGATTACTTTTGGTTCCCCGCCTTCAAGTACAGATACACAAGAGTTTGTTGTACCTAAGTCAATACCAATAATCTTGCTCATAGTTTCACTACCTCCCAATTATTATATGTAAAAATCTTATTCGTTCACTTTTACCATTGCAGGTCGAATAACACGGTCTTTAAGAAGGTATCCTTTTTGGAATTCCTCGACGACGATGTTAGAACCGAAGTTTTCATCTTGAACTTGCATGACCGCTTGATGCAAACGCGGATCGAACTCTTCACCAACCGAACTGATCGGTTCGATGCCTTCTTTAGTCAATGCATCAGTAATCGCTTTGTAGACCATTTCCATGCCAGATAGCAGGGATTTCGTCTGTTCATTTTCCGCTTCGATTTTTGTAGCTCTTTCAAAATTATCAAGAGCCTCCACTAAATCAATGGCAATACTTTGAACTCTATATTTTTGAGCCGCCTCCATATCAAGCTTGGCACGGCGTCTTGAATTATCAAAATCGGCCTGCAGACGAAGATAACGGTTATCCATTTCTTCGATTTTTGCCTGAAGCTCAGCAATCTTTTCATGAGCCAATTGAAGTTCATCTTTTTCAACCGGAGTTTCCTCCTGGTTTTGTTCAGCTGGAATTTCATCTTCAGCGAAAACTGCATCTGCAGCGCTTTCCTCGATTGTTTGATTTTCCAATGTTTGTTCTTCGTTTTTATTTTCTGTCACAATCTCACCTCCCTAAAAGGGTTATACAATTTATGCTAAAGTAATACGTCAGGCTGCGGAGTATGACCTCCGCCACCTTAACAATATTACCTTTGCTCCTATTTTTGATACAGTTTTGTCATCAGGGCCGTTAAATCTTTCGAGAAAAACGAAAGCAAACTGATCACTCTCGAATATTCCATTCTCGTTGGACCCAATATGGCTAATGTGCCCACTTGCTCCTGCCCGATTGAGTAGGTTGCCGTAATCAAACTGCAGTCATCGAGCACTGTGTTTTGATTTTCACGGCCAATCTTGACGTGGATGCCCGATGGATTTTGGGTAATGAGTTCATAAAATCCCTGTTCCTGCTCAATCATTGATAAAAGCGTGCTTACTTTAGCAATATCATGGAACTCCGGCTGCCTCAGCATATTCGTTTTCCCGCCGAAAAATATCTTTTCGGGTTTTGTGTCCGTCAGGGTATCCGCCAGGACCGAGACCATCGATCCATAGTTATGGATGTGACGACTCAAAAGAACAGCCACTTCCTTATAAATCTTATCCTTTAGATCAACCAGCGGAACATCGACCAAACGGGAATTTAATATGTTCACCATCTTTTCAATTTCGTTTATATCCAAAGAAGGCGGTAAGGAAATCATTCGATTTTCCACATGACCTGTATCAGTGATAATGATGGCTATTGCCGTTTCGGGGCTCAGAGGAATGATCTGGATTTTTTTCAGCTTATGCTCATTCACTTTTGGCCCCAGTACAATCGCCGTATAATTCGTCAGTTCCGAAAGTATTTTCGCTGACTTTTGAACGATCTTTTCCAATTCATAAATTCGTTCTACAAATACGGATTTTAATATCTTCATTTCATTCTTTTTCGGAGCTTGAGGAGAAAGTAAATGATCCACATAATATCTATACCCTTTTTCAGAAGGAATCCTGCCGGAAGAAGTATGGGTTTTTTCTAGAAATCCCATTTCTTCAAGATCGGACATTTCGTTTCGAATTGTGGCAGAGCTGAACGTAATTTCATCTTTCTTCGACAAGCTTCGTGACCCAACTGGCTGTGCAGAATGGATAAAATCCTCGATTATCACTTGTAGAATCAATAATTGACGATCAGTTAGCATGTATGATCACCTCTGTTAGCACTCTGTCTCTCCGAGTGCTAATATACTAATAAATTATCAAATGAAGCTTATGATGTCAACAATGAAAACCCCTAATTCATCGTTAAAATAACATAGATTTACTTCACTCGGAATCAATAACGCCTAAAAATGATTGGAACACTTCATTTCCAAGCAATTTTCCCCGTTCGGTCAAGCGCACGAACCCGCCTTCTATCTTAAGCAGACCCTTTGCCGATTCTTCTTCGAGCGGTTTCCTGAAAATCTCCGTCATTTCAACAAAAAATTTATTCTTGAAGATTTCCAATGAAACTCCTTCCGTTTTTCGGAGACCCAAAAACATCTCCTCTTCCATCCGTTCATGAAGCGGTACTGGGTGCTTCTCCAAAACAGGCAGCTGGTTCGCCATCAATGGTGCGATATATTTTTTCACCGGACCATGATTGGCCACTCTTGTTCCTCCAGTATAGCCATGTGCACCGGCACCAATCCCATAATACTCCGCATTATCCCAATATGTCAGATTGTGCCGGCTTTCAAACCCTTCACGGGCAAAATTACTGATTTCATATTGATGCAGACCATGCTTCTCCATCTCTTCCATCAGCCTCTCATACATCGAAGCCTCGAGCTCCTGCGGCGGCAGGTTTAATTTACCCCTTCGCATCTGATTATAAAAAACCGTCTTCGGTTCAACGATCAATGAGTAGCTCGAATAATGCGGCAATTGAAGGGCAATCGCTTTATCCAGCGTATCATTGAAATCTTCCATCGTTTGGCCCGGCAATCCATAAATCAGATCGATGCTGATATTCGTAAAGCCAACCTCTTGAGCCAGATGAATCGTTTCATATACTTCCAGAGCCCGGTGGGTCCGGCCAATTCGTTTTAATAAATCATCATTGAAGCTTTGCACACCAAAGCTAAGTCTATTGACACCTGAATGATAAAGTATCTCGAGTTTTTCTCTCGAAAGATCCCCTGGATTGGCTTCAAATGTATATTCAGCCTTTTTGGGGTCAAATGGCAGGGTTTCATTGATTGCTTCACATAAGAATGCAAGCTGCTTTTCATCTAGGGAGGTCGGTGTCCCTCCACCGACAAAAACAGTATCCAATCCTGCAGTCGGGTATTTGGAAAGCTGCATCTCCATTTCCCTTTTCATCATCTGTAAATAATCGTCGACCGGCTGTCCCTGCAAAAACACTTTATTAAAATCACAATAGTGACAAATATGTTCACAAAATGGTATATGGAGGTAGGCGCTTTTAATCATTGTGTTCACAACCTTTTAATCGAATGAGTCGATAGAAAAAGAGGCTAGATCTCCTCTACCCTCTTTTTTCTATCTATCGTTTATTTTATTTATTTTTTTGGTGTCGTATCATCCATTTTCAAAACAGCCATGAAAGCTTCTTGCGGCACTTCAACGGAACCTACCTGTTTCATCCGCTTTTTACCTTCTTTCTGTTTTTCGAGCAACTTACGTTTACGGGAAATATCGCCGCCGTAACATTTAGCCAATACGTTTTTGCGCATTGCACTAATCGAAGAACGAGCCACGATTTTTTGCCCGATTGCCGCTTGGATCGGCACTTCAAATTGTTGTCTTGGAATCAATTTCTTCAATTTTTCAACAATGACTTTACCGCGTTCATAGGCAAAGTCCTTATGAACGATGAAACTTAAAGCATCGACAGTTTCAGCATTCAGTAAGATATCCATCTTCACAAGCTTGGACGGTTTGTAGCCAATCAACTCATAATCGAATGAAGCATAGCCTCTTGTATTGGATTTCAATTGATCGAAGAAATCATACACGATTTCCGATAAAGGTATTTCATAATGAATGCTCACACGGGTCTCATCGATATATTCCATATCAATGAAGTTGCCGCGTTTATTTTGACAGATTTCCATGATCGTTCCGACGAACTCCGTCGGTGCCATCATCGTCGCTTTGACGTATGGCTCCTCGACCCGTTCAATCTTTTGAGCATCTGGCATATTAGACGGGTTATCTACTTTCAGGACCGTTCCGTCTGTTTGGATCACATCATAAATAACACTCGGCGCAGTTGTGATCAGATCAATTTTGAATTCACGTTCAATCCGTTCCTGGATAATTTCCATATGAAGGAGTCCAAGGAATCCGCAACGGAAACCGAAGCCCAATGCTTGCGATGATTCCGCTTCGAACTGCAGCGCTGAATCGTTCAATTCCAATTTCTCTAACGCATCCCGTAAATCATTGAATTTCGATGCGTCAATTGGGTATAGACCGCAATATACCATCGGATTCATCTTCCGGTAGCCCGGCAATGGTTCTGTCGCACTATTCACGGCACCGGTAATCGTATCACCAACAGTCGTATCACCAACGTTTTTAATGGCTGCCGTAAGGAAACCTACATCACCGACGTTCAGTTCATCCAACAGCTGGGTCTTTGGATTGAAGACACCCAATTCGGTTACATCAAATTCCTTGCCCGTGGACATCATTTTGATTTTGTCGCCCACTTTAATGGAACCTTCAACAACACGGATATAAGCAACCACACCGCGGTACGCATCAAACAGTGAATCGAAAATAAGCGCCTTGAACGGGGCATCGGGATCTCCCTGTGGAGCTGGGACCAATTCAACGACCTGCTCCAAAATCTCCTCGATTCCGATTCCCGCTTTAGCTGAAGCCAAAACTGCATCGGAAGCATCCAATCCGATTACTTCCTCGATTTCTCCACGTACCCGTTCCGGATCGGCACTCGGCAAATCAATTTTATTGATGACCGGAATGATTTCCAGATTGTTGTCCAAAGCTAAATACACGTTTGCAAGCGTTTGGGCCTCAATACCCTGTGCCGCATCGACAACAAGGACAGCCCCTTCACAAGCTGCAAGGCTTCGTGACACTTCATACGTAAAATCGACATGTCCCGGTGTATCAATAAGATGGAAAATATATTCTTCGCCATCTTTCGCATTATATTTCAATTGAATCGCATTCAATTTAATCGTAATTCCACGCTCACGCTCTAAATCCATGGAATCCAACAGTTGACTCTTCATTTCACGCTGAGTCATGGCGTTCGTTTTTTCAATGATACGATCCGCCAATGTAGATTTACCATGATCAATATGAGCGATGATGGAAAAGTTACGAATCTTTGATTGTCTTTTTAATTTTTCTTCTCTATTCATGACGTTCACTCCCACTAGTCGACACAATACACTATTTTTTATTATATCAATAGAAAATGCAAGATTCAACAGAATAGTTACAAAAGAAGCATCATTACAGGGCAAAGCAAAAAAAAAGGCTGCATTCCGGATTCGGATGCAGCCTTTGGATAGGGCACACTCAACTTATTCCACACCTAAATCATATCGATAAGTGCTTGGAAGGCCCCTGATATGGTATCTCCAAGTGCTTTGCCGATCGAAGAGAAAAAGTTGAATGCTTTCATTTCTTCAAGCTTTTCTTTTTTCGTCTCCAAATCATGACTTGTTACTTTTTGTCCAAGGATATCCGCTTCCATCTCCCCTTTGTCCGATTGGTTAATGATGAATGCACTATTCAAAGAGGGATCCTCATACCCCTTCATTTTTTTCATCCCATCGTTCGCTTGCTGCATCCCAATAAGGACACCTAAAAATAATACGAGTACAATCCCTGTACATTTCAACCAAAATCGAACCATGATAGAGAACTCCTTTCAATTACTTCGCTTCCGATTCCCCAGTCGTTTTATCCACTGCTTTGGCATCCCAATAAAATTCGCTGAAAGCATCGCTAAAGGCATCAACGGTTAAGTACATTTCCTCGAATGTATTATCAACACCGCCAATTTCAATGAGCATGGCATTGCCTGACAAATCCTGATTATATATACCATTATGGCTAGTTCCTCCCTGTTTCATAAGCCCGCGTGAAATCCCTGGGTATTTTTTCTCCAAAGCTATATGAAGCTTATTGGCAAGTGCGGCATTTTTTTCATAGTTCGGATTATTGCCCCCGATCACGAAGGCGATTTTGGCATACTCTTTACCTTTGATCGTAATTGTCGTATCCTTTTTCCGCTTTGCATCGCGATGGATATCAATCAGATATTCCAAATCTTTGTTAGTGGCCAATGCCGTCTGGACTGACTTTCGGGATTCTTGATAGGATTTGGTATAATTCAATCCTTTATTATTGAGATTTCCCATGATATCCGTTTTATCGAGCGAGGAACCGATCCCCTTATCAGCCAGATCTTCAACCATCCTTTTCCCGAGTTTCGTAATATTGATTTTAGAATGGTAGGCCAGATCCGGATTGGTCACGCCTTTTAAATAAGGAAGGTACGATTCCCGGTTATGGCTATGATAAATCTCGACCACTTTCCGGCCATTGGTCGTTTGATTCGGCTGATTGGCCACTCCTTTTTCCGGTTCTTCAATCTTATCCAGGTTTTGCAGGGATGCATCCCTTTCTTCATTCAGGACGTCTACAGGCGGTGAGGATTCATACGGCATATTTGTATAATTCGTCCCCTCCCCAGCCACGAGGATTTCATTATCAAAAATCGAGAAGCCAGGAAGTTCCCGGCCAAGTAAACTTCGCGGGTCCTCAAATGAAATGTTAGTCGAGACTTTTATCAATTGATTCGTGATCACCGATTCCTGCTTACCTTCTGGCAGGGCATTAAAAAAATAATGATTTTCATTTGCCAGCATCGCGAACAGCATTTTTCCTGAAAATTGGTTCGCAACGGTATGTACGGAATTCGAGGATATCCGATATTCCGGTCTTAGGGAAGTCATGACCCCGCTGACTGAAAAAACAAAAAGAAGCAAGGCGAGAATACCTAGAAAAGTTTTTATTATTGTTGATCCGTGAATGGCTGTTATGATTCCTGGCGAATTTCTTCTTTTCATTCTTCCACCCTCTCTATAGCTTGTCTATTAATACCTATGACTTTGCTAGAAAGGGTAGAACACCATTTTTGGGCACTTAAAATGATTTAACGGGTATAGTAACCGGTATTTTCTTGATTTATTGAATGATGCAGCGCTGCATTTAACCCATTGGCTATCAAATTGGCCATATCCTCAATGAAAACATCCACTTCCTTCGGTGTAACCATTAAATTTTGGCCAAGCGGTGACAGCACCTCATATATCAATTTCCGTTTCTCTTCATCAGGGAGGACACCTATCATCCCCAAGAAGGTTTGGCGTTCCTTTTCGCCTGGCATATCCTCTTCGGTCAGCTTTGTACGTTTTCCAAAACTGAATCCAGCGGGTGCCAATGAACGTGATGGTCTGTCCCCTTCATTCAATTCCTTGCCAAAATGCTTCAATATATAATCAATCGTATCACTGGCAATGGATACGGCATCTACTACGGTTGGTATTCCAATAGCTATAACAGGAACTCCCAGTGTTTCCTGACTCAATTCTTTTCGTTTATTTCCCACACCAGAACCTGGATGGATGCCTGTATCCGTAATTTGAATCGTTGAATTCACACGGTCGATCGAACGGGCAGCCAAGGCATCAACGACAATCAGGAAATCAGGGTTACTTTTTTCGATGACCCCTTTTATGATGTCACTCGTCTCGATTCCCGTAATCCCCATCACACCAGGGGAAATCGCACTGACCGGGCGATAGCCTTCCTGGACGGACTCCGGCTGCAATTCGAACAAATGCCTCGTGACTACAAGATTCTCAACGACAGCAGGCCCTAGAGCATCGGGAGTAACATTCCAATTACCAAGTCCGACAACTAAACAACTGCTTTCTTTGGTGATTTTATTCCGTTGCAAGAAGTAAGCCAGTTCGTTGGCAAACACCTTTTCCACCCGCTGCTGGGTATCCGTATCCTGCTGGCGGATCCCCTGGACTTCGATGGTCAAGTAGCTGCCCTTTTTTTTACCGATTTCTTTTTCCCCCTCAGCCGTGACCTCGACTAAGGATACCTTCAGATCATCCACTTCTTTTTCCTTAATAATGACCCCTTCGATTCGGGATACATCCACTTCCTCAACAACACCTTTATGTTCAAGGGCAATTTCCTTTGCTTCAATCGCCAAATCTGTTCGAATTCCGTATTCACTAAGGTCCAAATTATTTTCCATAACGGCCTCCTGATGTTTGAATTGATATCTAATCTAGTAATTTCCATAGTCTCTCTTAAACATTCTGTCGTTTTTGCTTTTTTATTATTCATTTTTTTGGTACAATGAACCATGACGAGATGAATTTATTCCTGAAATTATAATTCCTTTTCGATTCTCAATCTGAAGTATTGCATATTTATGAGCAGTCTGATAGAATATCACTTGTGCTATTTGATATGGATTTGAAAAGTCGAGTTCATATAATCTCGATTTCTTTGTAGGAGGTGAACGGAATGCCAAACATTAAATCTGCTATTAAACGTGTAAAAATTAACGACAAAAAACGCGTTCATAACATTACTGTTAGATCAACTATGCGTACTACAGTGAAAAATGCTGAAGTTGCATTAGCTGGTGAAAACGTTGAAGCTGCTAAAGAAGCTCTTTTAACAGCTGCTGTGAAATTAGACAAAGCTGCATCTAAAGGATTAATCCATAAAAATGCGGCAGCCCGTAAAAAATCTCGTTTAGCGAAAAGACTTAACGCTCTTAACGCATAATGACAAAAAATTAAACGATCCAATTGGATCGTTTTTTTTGTGCGTGTTTTTTTGTTCAAAAAAGGTGACAGGGTTTCTGCCACCTTTTTTATTATCTAATTTTCAAGAGCAGCAATTCAAGTGTTATCGCCTTATCTGCCTGTCCAGTCTTCATTTTATAATCCGCCTCCGCTAAGTCGTTTATGATGCTCAACAGCTCGCGTTCCTGGAATTTTCCCGTCTTTTCAAGTGCCAGCTTTACCCTGTATGGGTGCACCTTCAGTTGTCCTGCAATTTTTTGCTGGCTATAGCCCTGACGTGAAAGCTCTTTCACCTGATACATTAACCTGACCTGTCCTGCCATAACACTCAATATCTTGATCGGCTCTTCATTCTGCCTGAGAAGATCGTGTAAAATCGTCATGGCACTCTCCATCTTCCGCTGCAAAACATGGTCAACAAGCGTGAAGATATTCTGCTCAAGGGATTTAGCGACCAGCTTTTCCACTACCTCGACCGTAATGTGTTTATCAGCTTCAGCATAAAGCACCATTTTATCCAATTCATTTGTCAGCATCATCAGATTCGTTCCTGCAAGTTCAAGTAAAAGCTCTGTAGCTTGTTCATCTATTTGGACGGAAGAGGCTGCGACCCGCTCCTTCACCCACCCCTTTAATTCATGGTCACCAAGCTTCTTTGCCTCAACGAGAACCGCCTTACGCTTCAGTTCCTTGGTGATTTTTTTCCGTTCATCCAGTTTCTCATAAGGTGCGGTCAACACAACAATAGAATAAGGAACGGGATCAGCCAAATAGGCTTCAAGCCTTTTCACATTATGTTCAACTCTTGACTTCGTTTTTTCAGCTGTCAGAAAAAATGGGTTTTGCATGAAAACAAGACGCCTTTCCCCGATAAACGGGAGGGTTTCAACATCTTCAAGCGCTGTTTCAACAGGCGTCTCTTCCAAATCAAATTGAGAAAAGTTAAAATCCATCTCATCCTCGTGAAGGACATTCTCGATCAATAGCTGCTTCGTTTCATTAATTAGATAGGCCTCCGTTCCATATAACATGTATACTGGCGCGAATTGCCCTTTTTTTATACTTTTCCATACGTCTAATACCAATAGAATCCGCCTCTTTTTTATGTATTCTTCTTTAATGGTATAGGTGGATGGACCATTTGACAAGCTATAAAGGGAACTAGCCCTCTAAAGGGCTAATTCCGGATCTATATGAACACTTTCAAGAAAGGCCCGGGTAATCTCCCTTGAAAGCGGGTAAAGTATTCATGTAGAATTCAAAAATCGAGCTTTGCTTTTTCGCTTGCTTTGTTTGTACTTTTATTTTGACCTCAAAATCCCAAACTATTTGTGACAACTCTTGTCAGTAAAGGAAATGAAGAAGTGTAGCCTGTAGATTTTTTTTTGGTAATGTTTTATACTATTAGCAGAAATAGGAGGGGTAAACAATGAACGAATTCGAAAAGAATGTCCAATCAAAAACAGATGACGTCGCTGATTCCGCAATGGGATTCATCGGTTCTTTTGTATTTTTCGCCGCCATGTTCACCATAGCTGTCGTCATTAAAGCTGTCGGATCCTGATTTCATTTACTACATGCACTTATTTTTCCTGAAGGAGGCTGCCGTTGCAGTCTCTTTCTTAATGATTTTCTACATACTATGGAAGAGTCTTCCGAAAGGTTCCTTTACTTTTATAATACTTGTAAATAATAGCTCCATCCTCATCCGTCCTGAACACTTTAATGCCATTTCCCTCCAGATTTCCAATTACGTCTCCATGAGGGTGACCGTAGCGATTATCCTTTCCAACCGAAATAAGCGCAGCTTTCGACTGGAGCTGTTCAAGGAAGGGTGTGGAAGAAGATGTTTTACTGCCATGGTGACCAACCTTCAAGATATCCGCCTGCAGCTGCGGAAATGTGCTTAACAGTTCCCTTTCCCCCTCTTCTCCCATATCTCCAGTCAATAGCCATGACAATCCCCCAAGCTTTGCTAATAGAACTATCGAGGAATCATTCTTATCCTCTTCTTTTTCATATGGACTTAGCACGGAAAACGCAGCTTCGCCCACTGCCCAATGATCCCCCCTCTTCGTAACCGTCATTTTAATCTTTTTATCTCTTGCAATGGACACAAAATCCAAATCCCGATAATGCTCTTCACTCCAGCCTCCAATAACAATCTCCCTCACCTTGAAATTTTCAATTAATTCCTTTGCACTTCCCATATGATCTGAATCTGCATGAGTTAAAATCAGTTTGTCCAAGTGCTGGATTCCCTTACTTTTCAATAATGGAATAATGATATCATCCGCCGTATTGAATTTCTTTCTCCTTTTTGCCCATGTTTCGATTGGAAATGTAATTTGCCCTCCCGTATCAATCAGATAATTACCGCGATTGAACGGCAGGATAATTAAAATGGAGTCACCTTGTCCAACATCGATTATCTGTACTTCACCAAAAGGTGAGAACCTTTGTAAATTATATTGAAAAAACAAAAGGACAATCATGATTCCGCACCAGATTTTACATTTTTCAAAAGATTCATCCCAAGTCAGGTATAATCCTAAAAGGGAAATAACAAGTAATGTCATCATGATGAAAGGCGGTTTTCCAAACGTAATGGATGCAAGGGGCAAATCCGATACCGCATCCGCGGCTTTATTCGAGAGTATGAAAGTGAAGTTCAAAATTGATATGAGGAGTTGCCCCAGGGAAGGTAGCAATAAATGAATGAAGAGGGTAATCAGTGAAAATGGCAGCAAGATGATGGAATAAAGAGGAATATACAATACGTTCAAGAACACGCCAAGAAAAGATACTTCAAAAAAGTGAAAAAGTAAAATGGGAAGGGCAGCCAATTGGGATATGGAACTGATGATAAATAGCTGCATCGTTTTTTGCGGGTATTGTAAGAAAATCCTTGAGGACATGATAATGGAGAAAGTCACTGCGAATGAAAGCTGAAAGCCTATATCATAGAGCATATTAGGCTTAAAAAACAACAGTGCCATGTAAACCGATGCAATTGTGGCACCCGCCGAGATTCGCTTTTTGAATAGCAGGAGTAAAAAGAAAAGCATAGCCATTAAACACGATCTAACCACTGATGGGCTAGCACCTGAAAGTATCATGTAAATTGGAAGGAAAATCAGAATGGCTACCATCATATTTTCCCTTGTAATTCCAATCCTGATGCCAAGATAAAATAACATTCCCGTTAAAAAACTTACATGAAGACCGGAAATCGCCAGTAAATGAACCAGACCCAACCGCTGATAATTAGTAAGGTCGACTTCATCTATATCTGTCTGGTCGCCGAATATGAGAGCTTTGACAAAACCGCTCGATTCTTCCGGAAAGTGTTCACTAATATACGTAATTCCCTTCATTCGCAAATTACGAATCGAAACGACAATCGAGTTTCCAACCTCTTGGCATTCTCGAAATGAAATGGAATCTGCTTTAAATACCCAATGGGTGCCTTGGCGCAAAAGATAACGCTGGTAATCGAAACTGTTTTCATTCCTGTTTTTGTCGGGAACTTGCAAATTCCCTTTGGCCGGACATGATAAACCGATTCGCAGAAGCTGGCTAAGCTTTGCTTTTTCTTGTTCGGTGGTGATGTTATAACGAAGCATTAGCCGCTCGCCTTTCTCACTGCCAACGAATCCTTTTAATGAATTTCCATCAATATTCGGTGGATCGGTAAATGTGATGATGAATCGACTTTCCGTTCCATGATATACAGAGTTGTTCCGGTGATCGGAGAAAGAGGCGGCCCCTAAGAAAATCCCCATGAGCACTAAATGAAGGCTAAGGGCCTTTACGCTCAACCCGACTGATAAATAAAGGAAACAGAGAAAAATAAGGATAATGATCAGCTGCCCTACATGTAAAAATGAATGGGCCGAAACCCCAAATGTGGCCGAAACGGCTAATAAGATAAGGTGTCTAGCCATGCCTGCCCCCCCGTCCTATTTAATTGTCAAATATATGTTTGGCCTGCTTTTCCAGCTCCAATACAGCTTCTTTTCCCAGACCTGTTCGTTCAAGTTGAGCTAGCAACGAGAACACAAAGTCCTTTTTCTCTTTTCCATTAACATCTATGGCCCCTTTCGCTTCGACCTTTTCTGTCTTGACACCAGCCTGTTTAAATAACTCCAAGGCATATGGATGGTTTTTGTAATCCTCCGCATAATAAACAGCTTTGATTCCAGCTTGGATGAGTGATTTACAGCACTGAAGACATGGAAAATGTGTCACATATATTTCTGCCCCATCAGCTGGCACTCCAAATTTCGCACATTGTAAAAGTGCATTCATTTCAGCATGTATCGTTCTGACACAATGATTATCAATTACATAACAGCCATCATCAATACAATGCGTCCCTCCTGCAATGGACCCATTATATCCTCCCGCAATGATCCGGTTATCCCGGACGATCGTCGCTCCTACAGCGAGGCGTGTACATGTGCTTCTTAAAGCTAATAAATGGCTTTGCGCCATGAAATATTGATCCCAACTAATCCTGTTCATGATGTATCCCCTTACTCCCTAGAATGATTTTCTTCAATTTTACCCTCTTCCTGTCCATTTGTGTAGCAAATTCAATCATTCATTGCACCGAAATGGAATCCTGTAACTTTTCAAACGTTTTATCGCCGATTCCCGATACCTTCTTCAATTCATCTACCTGCTTGAATTTCCCCACTTTTTCCCTGTATTCCAGGATCGCAATCGCTTTGGATGGTCCAATTCCCGTCAGTGTTTCCAAATCTTCCTGCGTAGCTGTATTCAAGTTCACCTGTCTCCCTGACGGCCCCTTAGCGGCGGCATTACCAGGCGGACCGACTTGTATATCCTCCAAGATTCCCTTGTCTTCTTCACCTATTTCCGGTACATAGATGACCATTTGGTCTTCAACGATTTGGGCAAAGTTCACTTTATCCTTATCGGCCTTGTCCGTAAAACTTCCCGCATCTGTGATCAAATCGATTACCCGGTCACCTGCCTGGGCCGTAAATAAGCCTGGGGCCTGCACCGCTCCTTTAACATCCACTTTAATGATTACTGGTTCGGCAGGCGTTTCATTTTCACTTTGTTCGATTTTATCTTCATTTGCCGTAACAGCAAATATATCTTCCGTATCAACCGGTCCTTTCCCTTGTTGCAAAAAAAAGTAAATTCCTGCTGCCCCAGATACCAATGCAACGGTAATCATCGCCATTTTCTTTTTTGAAATTTTTTCCATTCATTTTCCTCCTTGCTAGTTTTGGCACAATACATTGTCATAGGACAGATTAAAAATACATAGGGTTTCTAGGAGAATCAATCGCTTAATTGAGAGGAGTTGATCGGCATTGAAGAAAATCGGTGTAATCGGAACCGGCAATATGGGGACCATTTTAATCGAGGCGTGGCTGGAGGCAAAAATATTGAATCCGGCTGATCTAATCATTACTAATCGAACAATTTCCAAAGCATTGACGCTGAAAGAAAAACACCCTGGTATCAGGGTTGCGGAGAGCGCTGCCGAAATCGTCCAGCAAGCGGACTTTATTTTTATCTGTGTAAAACCATTACAAATAGATAGCCTGTTGCAGGGAATCAAACATCATATAAAAAGGGATCAGCTGGTTATTTCCATCACAAGTCCTGTTTCAGTCTCCCAGCTTGAATCGGCAGTGAATGCCCCCTGTGCCCGTTTTATACCGAGCATAACGAACCGTGTGGGTTCAGGAGTATCGTTACTGAGTTTCAGCGAGAGCTGCAGTAAGGAGAAAATGTCAGCTTTATTTGATCTGGCCTCCGCCATATCGGCACCGGTCATTATTGAAAATGATATTACACGGGTAGCTTCCGATATCGTCAGCTGCGGTCCTGCCTTCTTCAGCTATTTAGCACAAGCTTTTATTGACGCGGCTTGCCAAACGACGAAGATAGATAAAGAAACCGCTACGACTTTGACTGAAAACATGCTGGTTGGCTTAGGGGAACTGCTTGGTAAAGGAGTTTATACATTGCCGACCTTGCAGGAAAAGGTTTGTGTAAAGGGTGGAATAACGGGTGAGGGGATCAAGGTTTTAGAAGCTGAAACCGGGGAAATGTTCCATCATCTTTTTCAAGCGACACATGAAAAGTTTGCAGAGGATCTTCACGAAGTTGAGAAGCAGTTCGGCCATCCTTATTAATATTCGTAACATATATCTCATTTCCTTCTAAAAATAAAAAAAAGAAGAGGTCAGACCTTCACTCGTACAGGGATGTACGAACGGGGATCTTGACCTCTTCTTTCATTTACTGGCTACAAACAAGATTCTTTCGGTTTCCGTTACAAGCGGTGCTTCTTCAAGATCCGCCAGTATTTCAGAAACCGTAAAACCTGCTTCCTTCAACCACTTTTTGTATTGTTCAACCGGATAGGTCCGTTGATAATGCAACTCATCAAAACGGTCGTACAGACCACTTTCATCGTCCCTCACGAAAAAACTTAAATCATGTTCCACACTGTAAGGTTCTTCCCCCGGGAAACAGTCCCATATATAGGATACTTCCTCATCATTGACAGCAAACGTATTATCATGAAAGATTTTTTCCATTTTATAAATCGAATGGATATCGAACAAGAATAATCCGCCATCCTTTAAATGCTCATGAACCCTGCTGAACGTTTTTACTATATCCGCCTCGTCGCGAAGGTAGTTCAGCGAATCACAAAAAATCGTGACACAGTCAAATTGACCAAGTCCCTCGAGTTCTGCCATATTCTGTTGGAAAAGTGGAATCGATAATCCAAGCCTCACCGCTTTTTCATTGGCAACAAGAAGCATTTCATCAGATAAATCCACGCCGGTGACTTCAAATCCGTGTTGTGCCAATTCAACGGTCATTTCCCCGGTTCCACAAGCTAAATCCAGGACTTTCCTTCCACCAATTCCGTACTGTTCCAGCTTCGCCGTAAGGATCAACAGCCATTTTTCATAGGGTGCATCCTTCATCAATTCATCGTATACATAGGCAAAGCGTTCATAAGTCATGGAGTCAGTTCACTCTCTAGATCTTCAAAAGGTGCATCTCCCCATAAACGTTCAAGGTTATAATAGTTTCTTTCATCCTTATGGAAAATGTGGGCCACTACATCGCCAAGATCCACAAGCACCCATTTCGCTTCGTCAAAACCTTCAAGACGTTTTACATTGATTCCTGATTCATCAGCTTTGCTCTTCATTTCACGAGCTATTGCTTGTACTTGTTTTTCAGAATTACCGTGGCAGATCAAAAAGTAATCCGCTACAAGGGAAATACCTTGCATATTCAATGCTACGATATCCTCCGCTCTTTTATCATCTGCCGCTTTTGCTGCAATTACAAGAAGTTCACGTTCAGTCATTACATCTTCTCCTTCAAATTCATGATCAAATCATTATATGTCTTAAATGTGTCAGGGTAAATTGCCTGATTTCTTTTCATTAAAAAAACAACTGTATTCCTTAAAGCCTGAATGACAGCATGATCCAAATTTCGCTTTGCTGTCAGCCTGACTTCGTCGACTCCAGGGAAAGAACGTCCCGGCTCAATATAGTCAGCAAGGTATATGACCTTATCCAAAAGGCTCATGCCAACCCTGCCAGACGTGTGATAGGCAATCGCATCCAATATTTCTACGTCAGTGATACCCGCTTCCTTTTTCACGAGAAAAGCCCCGACTGGAGCATGCCACAGCTCCATATCATAATCAAGTAACTCCGGCGCCATTTTTTCAGCGATTATTATTTGCTTCATTTCCTCTTTTGGACGAAATTTTGCATAATCATGAAAAATTGCTGCCAATTCTGCTTTTTTGACGTCGGCACCATACAGTTCAGCAAGTTCAATCGCTGATCCGACCACGCCCAAGGTATGAATGTACCGGCGCTCGGTAATTTGTTCTTTGACCAGCACCAGCGCTTTCTCACGATTCATATAAACCATTCCCTTTAATATACTTCACCACTGGATCTGCTATTAAATATTTCACGGTTTTCCCCGTTCTTAGCTTCCTCCGTATCATGGAAGAGGAAATGAACATCTGAGGGACTTTCACCATCGTGATTGGGTATACGGTCTTTTCATTATAACCGGGGCGCTTCACCCCAACGAAATTGACCATGTCCACCAGCTCGTCAATACGGTGCCAATTCGGTAAATACTCAATCATATCTGCGCCAATTATGAAATAGAACTCATTGGTTGGCTCAAGTTCTTTCAGCAATTTTATCGTATCATACGTATAAGATGTGCCTTTTCTTTCTATTTCAATACCTTCAATATAAAAAGATGGGTTTCCGGCTATCGCGTTTTCCAACATAGCCAGCCTGTCCATATCGGTTACTTCCTCCGATTTTTCTTTATGGGGAGGAACATGATTTGGCATGAATCTAATTTCATCTAGCTCAAGGGCATCCAACACTTCATTCGCTATTATTAAATGCCCAATATGTGGAGGATTGAATGTACCGCCAAGAATTCCAATTTTTTTCATAGATAGGTTCCTTAAGGTAATTTAAGTTGTTTGTTTTCTCTTGATTCTTTATACAGCACAATTGTGTTGCCGATAATTTGAACCAATTCCGCTCTTGCACCTTTTGATAAAGAACGTCCCACATCATTGCGGTCCTCTTCACAGTTTTGCAGGATGCTGACCTTTATTAATTCACGTACTTCAAGCGCCTCACCAATTTGCTTGATGAGATTATCATTGACCCCGCCTTTACCAACTTGAAAAATTGGATTGAGGTGATGGGCCTTTGATCGTAAAAATCTTTTCTGTTTTCCTGTTAACATGTGTTACCTCCTAGTTTGTTCAAGACAATCTCTGTCATTCTTGCTGTATCCGGCATAACGCCTGTCCATATCTCAAATGCAAGCGCAGCCTGGTTGATGAACATCCCCAGACCATTTTGCGTTTCCGCCCCTTTTTCCCGCACTTCAAGCAGCAGCTTGGTTTGCAGAGGGTTATAGATGATATCACTGACGATTGCACCGGTTTTAAGCTGGTCGACCTTCAACGGTGAATGGTCCAATTCCGGACTCATTCCAGAAGAAGTCGTTTGGATGATTAAATCATATTGTGATAAGCTTTCTTCCGCTTCGATAATCGAGAGTGCCTTCGATACTTTATCATACGGGCAATCAGAAACAAGCTGGGCCGCTCTTTCCTTTGTCCGGTTTGCAATATCAACTTGTTTTACCCCTTCTTTAACAAGAGTAAAATAAATCGCACGCGCAGCACCGCCCGCTCCGATCACTAACGTTTTTTTAGCCTTAATGTCACCTGATATTTCATCGCATAAAGATTTAAAAAATCCTTTTCCGTCTGTATTATACCCTATAAACCGACCATTTTTGTTAACAACCGTATTTACAGCCCCGATTGCCAGGGCCAGTTCATCCACTTCATCAAGGAAAGGGATGATTGAAGTCTTATGAGGGATTGTGATGTTGAACCCTTCTATACCAAGGGCTTTCATGCCTTTCACGGCATCGTTCAAACCTTCTTTCGTCACATGAAAATGGTGATAAACCGCTTCTATATTTTCTTTTTCAAATGCATCATTATGAATGTCCGGTGACATCGAATGTGCAATTGGATCTCCCATTACCCCATATATCTTTTTCATAGACTAGACGACCCCTATATTTAGATTAATGATTTGCGAACGATCACATTGACGCCCTTTGGAACATGTGCAACGATTTTCGCCCCTGGCTCATTGACCGTAACCCAGCCAAGACCTGAAAACACAATATCCATTTTACCATCTTTCAAGGAAAATTCATGTGGAATCAGCTTCGGAAACTCCTCGATTTGTTCCGGCCGTGGGGGAGTCAGTAATTCCCCGGCATGGTTTTTATACAATTCATCGGCATTTTCCAGTTTCGTACGGTGAATATTCAATTCGTTCGAAAGGTAGCAAGTTAATGAACGCCTTCCGCCTGAGACATAGTCCAACCTGGCCAACCCTCCGAAAAATAGCGTCTGCCCTTCATTCAGTTGGTACACTCTCGGCTTGATTTCCTTCTTCGGCATAATCACCTTGAAGTCCCGTTTGTCCACATAATGAGCCATTTGATGATGATTAATGATACCTGGTGTATCGATCAAAGCCTGTTCATCATCCAAAGGAATTTCAATCATATCCAAGGTAGTCCCAGGGAAGTGGGAAGTCGTGATGATATCACTTTCACCGCTCACTTCTTTTATAAGACGGTTGATGAAAGTCGATTTTCCTACATTCGTACAGCCCACCACATAGACATCCTTACCTTTGCGATACCGCTCAATCGCATCCGCCGCTTCAAGGATGTGTTTTCCCTTTTCCGCACTGACAAGCAGGACATCAATCGGGTTAAGCCCCAATTCCTTTGACGATTGCTTCATCCAATTGATCAACTTGTTCGGTTTTACTGATTTAGGCAATAAGTCGACCTTATTACCGATCAAAAGAACATCATTTCTTCCGACAAATCGATGCAGGCCCGGAAGCCAGCTTCCATTGAAATCAAAAATATCGACGATTTTGACGATTAAAGAATCGGTTTCGCCTACTTTATTCAAGATTTTCAAGAAGTCATCGTCAGTTAAGGACACATCCTGAACTTCGTTATAATGTTTCAATTTAAAGCAGCGCTGACAGACGATGCTCTCTTTTTCCAGGGCTGATTTAGGGGCAAAGCCCAACTCCTTCGGATCTTCTGTCTGGACCTTCACACCACAGCCGATGCACACTAATTCTTGATGATTGTTCAATTGTGATCCTCCCATTCTATCATTCCTTTTCGTTTAAAAAACGCCATGATCTTTCTTTCAAAATAACGATTGATCTTCGTTCTGAATTCATCGGTCTGCGCAACAGGGACCACTAAGATCGTATGGAACCCGCCTCTGTTCCCTCCCAATACATCCGTCAATAATTGATCGCCGATTACCACCGTTTCTTCTAACTTCAATCCCATCGTCTTACGGGCTTTATGGAAGGCTCTTGCCATCGGTTTTCTGGCCTGGAAGATAAACGGAATGTGAAGCGGATCGGAAAAAGACCGAACCCGTTTTTCATTATTATTGGACACAATCGTCACTAAAATCCCATGATCCCGCATATTGTCGAACCATTTGATTAAATCGGGGGTGGCTGTTGGCCTGTCCCATTCAACGAGAGTATTATCCAAATCGGTGATAACTCCCTTTATCCCTCTTTTTTTCAATTCTTGAGGATCTATATTAAAAATGCTTTTAACATGTTCACTCGGCAAAAATAATTTAAGCATATTGCACCTCTATATTTTCATTAAAATTTACCGTCTCCATCATATCGAATTTTCGGCTCACTTTCAAAAAAAGTTAGGAAAGAAGGTCCGACGGTAAAAAAACATCATAATGTATGTTTTCTGATATGGAAAGGCATTTTTTATTAAAGAATGGGAAATTAGCAGGTAAACCAGACCCAAAGAACTAATTATTCCTAAAAGATTTCGACAAAAATTTCATTTATCCAACCTGTGGATAACTTTACTAACATTATCCATACTGATGTGCATCATTTCGTTCACCTTGTAAACAACTTAACCACAGGTTATCCACTTTTAACTGTGGATAACAGAACGATTGTTCTCCAAGTTTATTTCTGATACAGTAGGGGTACATCAAGGAAGACTTATCAATATATGCAAGTAAACACCAAATTATTCCTCGCAATCCCTACTGGAGGTGAGCAGCCGTATATGGCGTTCTGATGCAAAAACTATCTGATGACCTGTTGCTGGAATCCTATTTTAAAGCGCAGAATTTAAAGTTAAGTACCGATTTCATCCGCCTCATAGAAACGGAAATTCATCGAAGATCCTTAACACATAAAATCCGATCAATATTCTAATATGAAATACATAGGCTGACATCAAATGTCAGCCTTCTTATTTTTCATTTGAAGTTAGACGGGTCTCATGAATCCGATTGTTTCACCGACACGGACATCAGCGGGGATGGTTATGTTTCCTTCAAGTTCAAAACTGCCTTTTTCAAAAAGAAGGACCACTGTCGACCCAAAGCTGAAATAAGAAAATTCCTGTCCTTTTTCCAATTCATCCGATTCATCAGTAATGACGATCGAATTTATGAACATGGCTCCGACTTTCACCATTGCCAGACTTCCCGCTTCATTTTTAAGTTCAGTTATTGTACGATAATTTTTTGCCAAAGGCTCTTTTCCATATTTCATTCCCCATTTATTAACGGGGTACGATTTCCTTCCAAGAGTCCAGCGTTTGACCACGGAGCCCTTGATTGGTGCATGGATCCTGTGGTAATGACTCGGGCTTAAGTATAACACGAGATATTTGCCGCCTAAGTACTTTTCCAAAAAAAGCTCATCCCCGAGCATCTCCTCCATTGAATACACCTTTCCCTTAACGACGATCTTTTTATCAGCGCGTATCTCCCCTGAATCCTCGAGTACACCGTCGACGGGAGAAGCCACTGCAGAAGGAGCTGCCGTAATAGGCCTGGCGTCCGCCTTTAACCGCCTTGTAAATAGCTCATGAAGATTCGTATACCCTTTTAAATCCTTACCAAATTCTTGTTGATTAAGGTTGAAAGTTTTTACATATAGTAAAATCAAGGGCCTGCTCCAACGAGATTGGCTAAAATGCTTTAATAAACCTGATGAATACCGACCATTCGTCAGTTCAATAAGAATGCGATACAAAGACTGATACAAATAAAACCACTCCAAATTGTAAAATTATTCAAAAATTACTTGCATAAATTGTGTTAAATAAAATATTATTATATAATAAATACTTATGTTTATTATATTTTGTTTTATTTTGTTTTATTTTGTTTCATTTGAAAGGAGTGAAAAGATGTTTTTATTACACGCCCTAGATCAAACCATTAAAAAAGTGAAAGCACAAACAGCAAATATACTTACTTTAATTAATTTATCCCTTGGTGGATTTGCGATAATTGCCGTGATGCATGGCCAATTGAATTTAAGCCTGCTTTTAATCTTCTTGGCTGCCCTTGCAGATCGCTTTGACGGTATGGTTGCACGAAAGTTTAACATTGAATCGGAATTGGGTAAGCAACTTGATTCCATGTGTGACATCATTTCTTTTGGCGTCGCACCAGCCCTATTATTATACCAAGGAATATTAATAGAATTCGGGGCACCTGGCACACTATTCACGGTTTTCTATATTGGCTGTGGCGCATTTCGCCTCGCCCGCTTCAATATAAGTGAAAGCAATGGATATTTTACAGGAGTTCCCATTACAGTTGCAGGCTGCATCGCTACCTTAAGTTTTCTCGCTATCCCGTATTTTCATCCGGTCTTTTTCTTATCCCTCATGATTATATTATCATTACTCATGGTCAGTCCATTTAAACTAAAGAAAGTTTAAATAAGAAAGCGGATGTCCTTAACTCGGACATCCGCTTTTTTTGTTCATATTCACCCTAAACTTTTTTTATGCCTTTCGGACAAGCGGATCGGTCAAACGCATGAATTCTTCTACATCCTTCATACAGGCATTAACCGCTTCTTCCCAAAAATCCCGGGTCGTCAAATCGACGCCTAAATGTTTGTCCGCCAAATCCTCGACCTTCATCGAACCAGTATCCTTTAATAGGGCGATATATTTTTCTTCGAATCCTGCCGGTTCTTTCAGGGCATTCGCGTAAATGCCTAAAGAAAATAAGTAGCCGAATGTATACGGAAAATTATAAAATGGTACATCTGTAATATAGAAATGAAGCTTTGAAGCCCAGAACGTTGGATTATAATCACTTAATGCATCACCATAGGCTTCTTTTTGTGCATCAACCATCAGTTCATTCAATCGTTCGGCACTGACATATCCTTGTTTCCTCTCATCATAAAATCTTGTCTCGAATAAGAAACGGGCATGGACATTCATCAATAATGTTACGGAACGCTGAATTTTATCTTCTAAAAGAACCAGCTTTTCTTCCTCACTGGCCGCTTCCTTCACAGCTGCATCCGATACGACCATTTCAGCAAAAGTAGAGGCAGTTTCAGCCACGTTCATTGCATATGATCGGTTCAATGGATGGATTTCCCTCATCGCATAAGAATGGAACGCATGCCCCAATTCATGGGCCAATGTCGATACATTTGAAGGGGTACCCGAGTACGTCATGAAAATTCTTGACTGCTTATTTAATGGAAAGCCCGTGCAAAAACCGCCTGGCCTCTTACCTGGTCTGTCCTCCGCTTCAATCCAGCTGTCCTCAAAAGCTTTTTGGGCGAAATGTGCTAATTGAGAGCCGAATTTAGAGAATTGCTGAACGATGAAGTCCGCACCTTCTTGATAATCCATTACTTTGGATTCTGCTGTAACAGCGAGCGGTGCATCCAAATCCGCCCAACTTAATTTATCCAAATCAAGTAACTCTGCTTTCCTTTGCAAAAATCGCACAAGCGGCTCCTTATGATCGGCAATTACATTCCACATGCTTTCGAGGGTTTCTTTTTTCATCCTCCCTATTTCCAGAGGCTCCTTCAAAATATCATCCCAGCCCCTTTTATCATTCACACTGAGACGAAATCCTGCTAAGTGGTTCAAAGTCCGGGCAAAAAGGTCACTTTTCCCCCCCCAAGCTTGTTCCCAAGCAGTAAATAATTCTTTCCGGGCCTTTCCATCAGGATCCGAAAATTTATTCGCCGCTTGGCCTACAGAAAGATTTTCACCCTTATGAGGGATAGTCATTGAACCAACGATCGTATCATACATTTGGCTCCAGCCTTCGAAACCGTCCATGGACAATTGAGTGATTAATGATTCTTCCTTAACTGAAAGCTTTTCCTTTGCCCGTTCCCGACGTTCGTTCAATACGAATTTCAATTCATTCAAAGGTTCTTTTTCAAGGATTTTTTTAAAAAACGCATCATCAAGCTGTATCAACTTTTCATCCAGCTTGCTTAACACCATTTTTAGTGAAGCTACTATCTTCATTTGTTTGATCCGCAGCTGACCTGCCTTTTTATCCTGCGCATTTTGAGCTTCCAGGCATCCGATGAAAGCACCTGCCTGAGACGATTTCATATTTGTATTTTTTAAAAAATCAAATGCCTGGATTAAACTTCCGCCATCGTTTCCTTCTGGATTGATTTTGCTAACAAGCCGGTCCAATTCCCCTACCTCTTCGTTAATTCCATTTAAGAAAAGCAGGAACTCCTTAGAAGAGCTTCCCCCTTTAAAAAAGATATCCAAATCCCACATCAAAGAATATCCCATACTGCATTGCCCCCTTTTTATCAATAATCCTATTATAGAGCTTCATTCAATATTTTTCTAATTTTAAAGAATTTTCAGTATACTTCAGAACATTTTTGTTTATCCCGCGATAAAAGCATGATATGATGAATATATTCTTCGGAAAGGGGTGGTTGATTGTATGAAATTCTTTATCCACTTGTCTGCTGTCGTCCTAATTCTATGGACACTGCCGATACAGTTCCATCATCATGGACAGCAGCTAACCCTTGAAGAGCACATTGATGTTCATCACTGGGAAAAGGCCGACAAGAAACTGCCTTTCGTCCCTTTCCTTAGTTCCTGGCAGTCCATTATCATTATTATCATTTTTGAATTTTCCATTTTAAGTTTCCTTTATTTTCATTCAAATCTTCGCCGACGATATCTCAGTCCAGTTTTTTTTCAGGCGAATTACGTTGCCACACACTCTGACATTTTATAAAAAAAATAAAATCGAGGAGTGATTAATATGTGGTTCAGACTTATTATGATAGGGGTATTTTCTTTAACCGCTTCACGTATGTTCCTTTTTCAGGGGATCGAGATTTATCATGCATTTGCAGATATGATCAGAAATAAATATTAAAAATAGAGTGCGGGGGAATTCCCCCGCACTCTTTTGAATTTTAGCATTCCTATCCTTTTGCTTTCTTTTCCTTCTCTTTTTCTGCCCTGTAAAATTCGTGAAACATCTTCATCAAGGCCCGCTTTTCGATCCTTGATACATAACTGCGGGAAATGCCAAGCTCTTTAGCGATTTCACGCTGGGTTTTTTCCTTTTTTAAATCCAGTCCGAACCTGCCGACAATGACTTCCTTTTCCCGTTCATCCAAAATATCAATATACTTTTTCACTTTTTCAATTTCCATATTAAGCTGAATCGTATCGATGACATCTTCCGATTCCGATTTCAGTACATCGATTAAACTGATTTCATTTCCTTCTTTATCCTGACCGATTGGATCATGCAGGGAAATATCTTTTTTCGTTTTCTTAGTCGCTCGTAAATGCATCAAGATCTCATTCTCAATGCATCGCGCCGCATATGTGGCCAGCTTCGTACCCTTCCCATCCGAATAACTCTCAATGGCCTTTATCAAACCAATTGTTCCTATTGAAATCAAATCCTCTGTATCTTCGCCCGTATTCTCGAATTTCTTGACGATATGGGCAACAAGCCTGAGATTATGCTCGATCAGGATGTTACGGGCATCACCATCTCCCTCACTCATAAGCTTCAAATATTTCTTTTCATCCTGAGATGACAAGGGCTGGGGAAAAGCGTTGTTTTTCACATAGGAAACTAATAAGTAAAATTCTTTGATAATATAGCCGACAGCTGTAAGTATTCCGGGCATTGGTTTCATCCCCCGTTTCTTTGCTTCCCTATTCATACCTATGCAACTGTGGGCTTGTACGTGTCTGTCCCACTGAAAGAAATCATGAAGTATTAAATGTTCAAACCAGAATGGGTGAATTCTCAAACGGACGAATACTAACGTACATATAATGAAAGTGTATTTTTAAGGAAAGGAGGGGTTTTAGGATGGGATATAACTTTGGACCATACGGGTGCAGCTATGGTTATCCGCCTCCTGCACCTTGTTGTGAAGGATCCGGTTACTTGTTTAGTTATGGCCTGTTTATTGTCCTCTTGATTTTATTGCTCATTTTCGGGTTTTGGTGGTTCCCGGGATGTGGGTTTGGTTATGGCGGACCAGGTCCGTGCTGCTGATCCAAACAAAGAAAAAAACTCGGCCAGAGTGCCGAGTTTCCCCTTTTACATATTCATTTCAGCGGATGATAGGCTCAACGGAAACATTTACGGATATCTCAGTTCCGATGACCTCAGTGTTAATTAGCATCATCTGCATTGAGAACATGATGGATCACTCCTCACCGCGATTCATCATGTTTCCAGCATCCTTTTCCGCTGTTTAGGTGAACATTTTTTTATACAAACCATGTCTATACTGTGAAACGTCGGCAAAACCGTTAGCCGGTATCCTTCTCCTGCCAATAGCAACGCTTCTCTCCTTTTACATATACCAATTTATCCATATTATCCTCCCACCTTTCTTAAAAATCATTTATGGAATACCAACCTCATATCTCTTTAGAAAAAAGGACGATGCTTCAGCGCTTTATCTAGATGTTCTTCTCGGATCTTGTGGATTCTCTCCTGTTGCAAACATTCTTCGGCAGTCATTTTTTTCAATTTAATCGTGATGGTGAAGAAAAGCATATTCAGTGTCATAATATCACCTCCTTTAAGGGAGCGGCCCAACAAAAAGGCATAAAAAGGCCGCAGAAAGTTACGTCCTCCTGCGGGATTTTTTAAATATAAAAAGGCCGCAGGATAAAACACTTCTCCCTGCGGCCGCTATGTCTGAATGATTAATAAAGCCAAATTGCTTTAGAAATATTCCGCTTGGCACAGGTCGAATGGTATGTGATTGTTATTTGAAACGGACCGGCTGATCTGATTTGTGACGATTCCATATAAATACAATTTCATTTTCCTCGACCTCCCTTTGGAATATTTTATATTACCTGGTAAGTATATCCACAAATTCGATATTTGTAAACGGCTTTTGCCCACTTTTTTGAAATTTCTTTCTTTCTTCCTATTTTCACTTAGCCATTATCACTTAAATGAGGCAATGGGTAGGATATATCTGCCTATATAACGGGCAATAAAGGAAAAAGAACGCGGAGAGGCAACGGAATATGTCTACAATTTATTAAAAGAAAAGATTTTTGAATGGGATTTATCGCCGGGACAAAAAATCAATATCAGCCACTTAACCCGGGAAATCAACATTAGCGCCATACCTCTCAGAGAAGCATTATCTCGTCTGAACTCTGAGAACTTAGTCATCTTAGAACCAAATAAGGGGTATCGGGTCAGTGACATATTAGATACTGAAAATATGGCGAAAATGTTAGAGGCCCGGATATTACTGGAGACGCATGCGGTCCGGAATATTATCCGCTTAAATAATGTAAGCGTGACGGAAGAAATGGCCGCGCTTACAGATGAAATGTTTTCCACAAACACAGGTGCTTCCAACAAAAAAATACTAGATTTTACTCATTTAGATCATCAATTTCATCATGCCATCATGAACGCTGGAGGAAACCCGTTTTTATTTGAAGCATATAAAGGCATGCACTGTCATCTTCATATAGGCCGGTTTTATCACGTCAAAGGTGAGATCGACCAAAAAGACGCACCATCGGAACATATGGAAATCATTGAGGCCATCCGGACAAGGGATGTATACAGAGCCGAGATTGCGATCTCCAGCCACATACAGGATTCCATAGATCGCTATAATACTTGGAAGCTATTGAGGATAATCTTCTTCGGATATAAGTCATCGTATGGCTTTGATCACATTTCATTTCACATGGATGCTCGGAATATGCAAGTGGGTGTAAACAGACATTCCCCTCTCAAATGCTTAAAGAAAGTGACAGAAAAACATGTGAAAGATTTATGCACCAAGAAGAAAGCAAGTGTGATCAAAGGGATGAAACCAAAGGCAAAAGAAAAGAAGCCTTTTGATGCTTTCCTTGTTTTGAAAGATGATGGATCGATTGGATTTGCATTTTCAAAAAAAACATTTGCTAAATCAAAATAACAAACGAAAATCCCTATTACAATTGTTAGGGATTTTACTATGAAAGAGTATATGCCGAATGATTCGCTGAATGAATCCACTTACTGCTATAACCTTTTCTGATTTTGATCTCCAAAGAAAAGAAAGAGTATATGTGATAAATCCAAACGAAAAAAGTAAAAAATAAAAAAAACCCTATAACTAATTTGCCACTAATAGTTTTTGTAGGTGTGGGTTTTACTTAATGAAAAAAAACTCTTTAAAAAAAAGATAGCTTAGAGCACCAAAAAAAACGATTTTCCCTTAACGTGGGCAAAATCGTCTTTTCTGGTGCTTAATTTGAATAAGGCTCTCAAGACAGGGGTGTTCACTTTTCTTAAATCTTCTTCTATGCGTATTTCATACAGAAGTAAAAATTACTCAAAAAAGTTAAAAAAGGGTTTGATACCTTCCCTTCTTACTCATAGTCCATACCTATCCATTTTTTGTATGATATCCAAAATCTATTTGTCAATTATAGTTTTGATATTTCCCTCGTTTTGTATAGTAGTATGAATGGTAAGCTTCATTTCTAGATTGGGATAATATTTCTTTCGCCAGTCCTTCAATTCCTCATAAGGAATTTTATTTCTGTAGTATTGTCCCAAACCGAAGACATCTGTTTCTTGCTTTTGAAATCGTTTCAGCATTCCATCAAAACGATTTGCCATTACCTTTTCCAGCTCTTTTTTTATTATTGCATTGGAAACTTTTCCTCTTCTCTCTTGAATAACTACATTTAAACGAATCGTTGAGAACATATATGGAATATGATTTCTTAGTTCACCTTTATGAAAACCTGTATTTCCAACAATCATGATGGTTGCATGTTCCATTACTTCTACCCTTCCCTTCATACTGTTCCCATGAAAGGCATTAAAAAGGAGGGTTTCTTTAGGATCCATTTTAGAAACGATTTTTCCTCTTTTCATCACTGCAGAACCTATATATGTAACTGGGGTGTTTTCCCCCGATTTGACCATAGGAATTGCTGCATTTTGAGTGTAGGAATTAAGAGCTCGATAAACATGCCATAGACGTGTTAAAGATATTTGTGGGGTCCAACCTGCATATTTCTCAAAAAAGTCATAAAGATTTATCCCTTTTTCTAGATTTTTTTTGAGTGTTAAGAAAAAAGCATCTATATTATCATCACATATTGCGATTAATGTTTTTGAAGATATTTCACGAATTCTCATAAACGTGTTAATCGGTTCTTCCATCCCTCCTTCTTCTACTAATTTTTTATCAAATATGATTATCCTTATGTGCAATAAGTCTAAACTGCTTTGCATATTAGTTCTAATGTCCTCTACAGCCTTTAAAATGGTTAATCCTGTTCCTTTGACAATTGTCTGTTTCTGAACACCCTCTGAAGAAACAGGAATTTGAAGTAAGACTTTGAATTTTTCTCCCTCTTTAGTAATTCCCATTGCAATCGGAAAGGCTCGATGATTAATGTCTTTAATATCCCAGCAACCACTTAATGGCATCAATATACATAGACTAAGTACTAGTTTAAAACAAATCATAATACTTCTCATGATAGTCTTTTTCTCCTTACACCGATTAGGAATATAATTAAAGGGAGTACGATTAAAATATAAAATCGGAAAGCAGTATTCCACCATAGCAACTTCTCAGTCTCTTGCCAACTAGGAATACATAAGCAAATGATAAAAATGCTAACAGATAAGGCTACAATATGATATTTTTGCTTTAATCCCGGGAAATACTGACTCATTATTATAGAGGACTGCCATAAAAGTAAAGAAGTAAGCAACATGATAAAGGTAACTAGGCTTAACGCAAAAAACAAGGTAGCCCTGTCAAATACAAGCCATTGAAGCTGAACTTTATCCAATGTGGTTATAAAGGGAAAAAGCAGCGTACTAGCCGTTTCATTTCCAAAGGTTAAAAGAGGTAAATAAACGGATAAGAAAAAAAATGGGATAAGCAAAAAGACTGCAAACATAATTTTTTTAGAGTTATACGATATTTTTTTTGGAATAAAACCTAAAAATGAAAAAACAATGGCGAAAGAAAAAAAACTTGTATAAAAGGGAGGTTCTCGAAAAAAATTAAAGCCGGTATCCATAATCGGAAATGCATTATGCCAATCAACGTCTTGAAAGCAAATCGAAACCATAAGTAAGATTAACGGGAAAAAGATACAGAATATTAATAAGGCTGTACGTAAGATGGTTTCGATTCCTTTTACGGCGATATAAGTTGCAATAAGAATCATTAATGTAATAATTGCCCATGGAGGAGTATTCGCTAAAAAGATAATATTGGTCACTTCTGCATATGCGCTAACAAGTTCAATAGTAGTTATGATTAAGTAAAGAAGAACAGGAAAAAGTAATGTGAAAGAAAAAGCTTTACCTAAGGTCTTTAAAATATCGATAATATCCTGTTTTGGAAAATAAGATAAACCCTTTAGGTAAAGCCATAAAAATAGAATAAATATGACACATTGAATTAAAATCGGTTCCCAATGACCTTTTTGTGTGCTGGCAATAATTCTTTCCGGATAAATGAAAAAAATAAGACCAAAATGAGACATTAACCCCATGCATATAACCTGAAGGCTTTTATCCAATTCCCCCGCTCCCCTTAGTTAAACTAGTGTATGGAATTCCAAATATCTCTCGACTTGCAAAGTAAGCGCTTATGAATACCAGACCGGATAATATGCCCAACACGCCATAGATTGAAGCAAAAATAACAACTACATATTTAAGTAAGCGCAGGATTAACGCATTATGAAACCCTACAACGCTTGAATTCGCTATCGAAGTTGCTGCTACGATGATAATTAACAGGTTGCTAACCAGCTTTGCGTCTACTACTGCTTGTCCGATGACAATTCCCCCTACCATTGTTACCGTTGGACCGATACTGAGCGGAAGCCTTATACTCGCTTCAATAATTAACTCTATAATAAGGAGCATAATTGTAATTTCAACAAAAGGGGGATAGGGTATTCCCTCCCTGCTCTGAGCAATCGATAGAGCCAGTTCAATTTTTAATATCTCAGGATTTACAGCAACAAGGGCCACATAGAGAGCTGGAAATATAAGGGTAACCAGAGCGCCAAGAACACGTAAAAATCGGATTCCGCTCATAATTGGGTAAGCATAGTTACGGTCATTCGCCTGGGCGAACATATCCCATAATAAATGTGGCAAGATAAGCGCAAAGGGAAAACCGTCAACGAATAGAATGACCCTTCCTTTGTTTAAACCATCTACTGCTTCCAATGGCATTTCTGTGTTATTAAACTGAGGGATAACCTCCCATTTTCGCACACCCATAAAACGATAAAGATGCTGAAGATAGAGAATATTTGTATGTTGATTCATTTCAATATGTGAAATGATCTTTTTGATCACACCTTTATCTGCTCGGTCGTCCAAATAAACTATTGATAATTTCTTTTTTTGATCACTTCCTACCGTATAGGTTTTAACTGAGAGCTGAGCAGAGGAAACTTTTTTTCTCACTATTCCTATATTTGTTGACATATCTTCAATAAAAGAATCTAAAGGACCTTGTAATACGTTTTCATTAGCCGGCGGTTCAATTGACCGATTCAATTCTTTGGGAAGTGGTTCAAATTGAAACATTATATTTTTTTCTTTTGAGTAAACAATGAGTTTACCCTGAAGAATAGACTCTATTGCTTCTTCACTATTTATTTCAACACCTTTTCTGTTGAAAAAAGTTCTTTTTACTTTTATTGAATGAATCACTTCACTGGTATCCATATCTTTTTTTAATATTTCTTTTGTTTTTATAAGGTTAACTATTGAATGTAAACCAAGTAAAAGGACTGCTTCACCATCCAAAATAAAAGGTTCTATGAAAAAGTCTTCTGCATCTTTAAAAGCCTCATTTATTTCTACTATTATTGAGTTCATGACTTCTCATCTTCCCTTTCAAATTTCATTATTCCTTATTTCGTTTTCCCCCTTTGCTTGTCATTTATACAAATACCAAACTTGATTAGACATAAGGACCCTAAGTATTTCAAATGATTCTGAAGTGTTCCTGACAAAGGAGTAGTAACTGCTCTTCACCATATCAGCGATGGCCAGGGCATCTTTCTTATCACTTTTGGACTGAGTATTATCACGGTTTTCTTTATTCCCTTTTACTAAGTGAGGTTTTACTGTTACTACCTCAATTCCTTGTTTAAATAGCCATTTTGAAAGATTAATCCAGTAATGCCCTGTAGGTTCCATTCCCACGATGGTTGCATCCAGTTTATTTAATCTTTGAAGCTTATCCATCTTCATTATTTTCAAATGCAAGTGGATCTCCGACTACAATTCCACGTTTTCAGCCTGTTAGTTCTATAAGAAAAGCGAACCTTTTCAAGAATCGCGCCCGAGAACGAAAATAAAAACTTGGTGGGCAGGTTTTCCCGAATTTATTCATGTCTACTTCTGTGGGCGCAATGCACTGTCATTTTTTATTAATAAAGAAAGTTTCATCTCCATTTGGTGGTTAGAAGTTTCTCTTGTCTCCATTATGGAAATTGGGGTGATTATAGTGGAATTTCTAAAAGAAGTGTTGGAAGGGATTGTTTCCAGGCAATCTCATATCTCTTTCTCAGCAAAGAAAACCACCCCGGGTAGGAAACAAAAGGGTGGTTCCCGATCAATCTTATTCACCAAACATGGATCCTATTTTCTATTCTCAAGAATTTTGGCTTCCGCTTCGTAATAATTATCGACACCCATTGTACAAGCATACCCATTAAGAGCTTGGCCTGCTTCCGGCGAAGGACTTTGACGCTGCATCAAAGCACCATTAATCCCAGGTTCATTCTCATCGCCAGTCACCGCTCCCAAGTTAGGCATTCCTGCGAAATCACTCCTATCTTGAAATGACCATCAAAATACCTCACCATAAAATTTCTTTGCCCGTTCCATGTCATCCACATGAATTTCGAAGTGAACTAATCTTCCCATGATTACCTCCTAGTTTTGTTCAAAATTTTTCCTCTTACCATCAGTTGATACTTATGTAGCTTCATGCCTATGGTGCTTTATTTATATTTTTAAATCTAAGATGAAGCAGGCTTTTCAATTTGAGTTAAGTCACTTCTTTATTATAGGACATTTGCGGGAATATCTGACAAAAAAGGCAGCTCCCTGATGGGGGATAGCTACCTTCGTTTACGATTACTATGAAAAGGTAGGAGCAGGGAATTCATCAATTCTCATACGAAGTAAACTATATGGTTTTTCCCGCAGGTCTCTTCCATAATGAAATCTCGCCTGCCGATGTAATTGATTCACAATGACATATAAGTATTGATCGGGGCCAATCGAAAAAGTATCCGGCCATAATATTCTCGAGTCATGTGCGATGGTTTCCATTGCGCCATTCGGCAATATCTTCCGGATACTATTGTTTTCATAGTCTCCCGCATAAACGGTTCCTTTTGCGCCGGTGATCATTCCATCAGACGCACCTTTTTCCCCCCAATACTGAACATATTGGGATAAATTCAGGTCCTGTATCCTTCTGTCTCTTAGGGCTTCTGTTGAGATCGAGAACAGCTGACGGCTGGTTAGCGGAGCATAAAATAAAACCTTTCCATCAGGAGAAATCGCTAAACTATCGGAAGCCAATCTAAAAGGGAAAGTCGAGCCGTCCGGGTTTCGATTCATCAAAATTTCACCTTCTACTTTCGGTAAAAAATAGGGATCAGGTGAAGTTGATATTTCCCCATTTAACCGTCTAAACGCGTTCCCATTTTCTAAATCTACGACGATGATAGCCCCTGGCCCTCTGGAAGAAGAATCCGTTATATATGCATAGCCTGCTCTTCCAACCCGAAAATCCAAACGGACATCATTCAGATAAGTTGTTGGCAAGACAACATCTTCTGTAAAGGTATATACTCTCCTTATTGTATTCGTGCTTAAATCAACAGCAACTAATTTTGCTCCCCCTTGAATAGGTTCAGAAAAATTTGGTGCCCCTGTATCTAATACCCAAAGTGTTCCTCTTCCATCAGCAACGATACTTTGGACACTGACGAAAGACATCGTAATATTCCCAGTATTAACTAAATTGGTTTCTAAACTGGGATAAGGCTGCAATTCACCCTCAACAATTTCCGCCACAGTAAATTGAACGTCGTCTCCCCATTTCGGAAAGCATACAAAAATACGACCGGTTTCGGAAACGCTGACACCTGTAGGCATAGCCCCATAAAAAGCCTGCACCAGTTCAAACTGCCCAAAATATTTTTCCATAGGTAACATAGGTTGCATGATATCCTCCTCATCAAATCCGAACGGATATCACCTATATATGATGAAAATTTTTTGTAGTGCCTGGTTCTTGATAAATTTTTCTATCGCGATGGATGCTGTGGGTTTATTAGTCCAGGAGAAACATGGGAGTTTCGATAAAGTGATTCAAACTTCCACTGGCTCTCCAAAGACGGGGAATGAGAGCATCTGAATTTACGTTTGCAGTCAATTTTAGAACTAACATAAAAACTATTATGATTTGCTCCCGTCCAACAGCCTGGTTAGAAAATAAATCTGTCTCCTTTAAAGGGGAGTATTTTTAAGTTTAGTGTAACTTTTTCATCCTGAGCATAAGTAAGAATTTTTAGAAGCCTATAAAGTGGGCGGATATTCATTTAATATAGATTATTTAAGAACCTCATTTAGCTTATGATAGGTTCACCGCACCTATCCAAGCAGTGATTTTTTAAAAACTGTCAGCCTTTTAATTTTACACTTCTACTTTAAATCGATGCTGCTGAGGAAGCAGCTGCTTGATCAGCCTTCACACAATCAATGGCAACAACGAGTGCAATAATAATGGTTTCCATCTCTTCATCTATTATTTGAACCTTGTAGCTATCGCCCCAAGTGAACCACTCCTTGCCCACTTTTCCTACGATTTTACCATGCTGTAAAACTTGAAAATCCATATCCCACCAATTACCATGTACTTCAATGCCTGCCGCATCAATTGTATATCGTGCTTTTAAGAAGGAAAATTCCTTCTTTATTGTTAATACCTCTCGACCATTCACCTCAACCAAAAACTTTGGTAAAAAGCTGAACACCTTTTTCGTAATAAGTGCTACTTCATCTCTTGCTGTATTCATAATGGAGAAAGTCTTTGGAACTTGCATAAAACTTCCCTCCACGTAATATATATCCTTCTCCTGCTGATCCTTTACTGTAAATTTCCCGCTAAGACTGAATACCTTCTGCTTTATATAAAGCTGCCTCATACTTTTGCCTCCCAACCTTAAGTCTTTTACATTACTTACGTTTGAAATGAGCATCTGTTCCAATATTATGCATTAAATTCCAAATAACAGCTTCACTCAAAAGCGCCTTCTTTTCGGTTCACCACTATTAATCATTACTAATTTACCTTTTGTAAAGTCAGCAATTCTTCCTTCGCAATCTGGCCCAATGGTTGAATAACTCCTTATGTACCCTTCAACTAGCTGCCCCGATAGTGCCATAAGACACTCCTATGGGGGCGCTCCTCGCCGCCACCTTTATCGTAGGGAAGTAGAATTATTGGATGGTATACCTGGTGTGAACAAAGCTGCCGCAGCTACTTTTATTGCGGAGATGGGCGTAGATATGTCCGTATTTAAGTCAGCTAAACATCTTGCCTCTTGGGCTGGTGTGAGTCCTAGAAATTACGAAAGTGCTGGTAAAAAAAACGAGTAAAACCACACAAGGGAATAAAGCTTTAAAAACGATGGCCGTAAAATGTGTATTAGCGACATCAAGGCAAAATAATCGAAAAGCTTCACATCGAAAAAGGATTACCAAACGGCAAGGAAAAATGAAGGGACGAATCGCTTCTGCCCATTTACTAGTAACGATTGCTTACAACATCTTTAAAACAGGAGAACCTTATCATGAACTAGGCTCAAATTACCTTGAAGAAAAATAAAATAACAAAGAATTAAAAATGAACGAATACCTAAAAAAGAAAGGCTATACAATCGCCCCATCTAAACAACAAACTGCATAACCAGTTAAAATAACGAAATAGTACATTTACCCCCATCAAAAAAAATAAGAATATGGAGGGGTTATTTTAGCATGGCTTTTTTACTAATGTGTTTTCATACAAAAAAGAGCTGTTTCCAGCCCCATATAGAAGTAATGCACCCTTTAATTGGATCAAAGATTTAAACCTCAATTGTCAAGGTAATATATATTAGCTTCATTTTCTTTAGTTACATAAACATTCTTAATGAAAAAAACTTCTATGAAAAAAAGATAGCTTAGAGCACCAAAAAAACGATTTTCCCTTGGGCAAAATCGTCTTTTCTGGTGCTTAATTTGAATAAGGTAAATGTAGCTCTCAAGTCTGGGGTGTTCACTTTTCTTAAATCTTCTATGCGTAATTCATCCAGAAGTAAAAATTACTCCAAAAAGTTAAAAAAAGGGGTTGATACCTACCCTTCTTACTTATAGTCCATATCCATAGTTGTAAAATCTATTTTTCCAAATGAAAACAACCATCTTTATGGCTTAAGGACCACTTTAATACATCCATCTGTCCTTGTATCAAATACTTCATACCCATGCTTTGCTTGGTCAATTGGAAGTACATGGGTTACAACATCGCCAGGATCTACTTTTCCTTCTGATATTAGTTTATAAAGGTAGGGCATATAAGGAATAACAGGTGCCTGTCCGGTTTTAATATCCACGTTTCTTTGGAAAATATCTCCTAGGGGGAATCCATTATAACGGCCGCCATAAACGCCTGTTATTTGTATGGTTCCCGCCTTACGCACGGCTTGGGACGCAATTACAATCCCACCCATGGCTCCTCCATGTAATTTAAGACCCGATGCAAGATATTCCATCGGAGTCATTTTGCCACTCATCCCGGAACAGTCAATTACGATATCAGCACCACCTTTAGTGATTTCTCTAAGGTATTCGCCAGTGTTTTCATATTGTGCAAAATTAACGGTTTCGACTTTATTCGTCCTTTTTGCATGCTCTAAACGATAATCTAGATGGTCGACAGCAATCACCCTTTTCGCCCCTTTAAACCAAGCGAATTTTTGAGTAAGTAGACCTACAGGACCACAGCCTAAAACGATAACCGTATCGCCAGATTTGACACCTGCGTGATCTACACTCCAGAATGCTGTGGATGCTGCATCAGCGAGCAACACCAATTTTTCATCTTCTACCTCGCAGTCTTCTGGGATTTTGAAAGGGGTAAAGTTTCCATAAGGAACACGCATATATTCAGCTTGCCCGCCCGCATACCCACCAGTTGTTTCTGAGTATCCAAAAAAACCACCCATTTCCCCATGAGGATTTGAATTATCGCACTGACTTGTTAGGTCGTGGTCGCAATACCAGCAGCTCCCGCAGCTAACGTTAAAGGGGATAATGACCCGGTCTCCCTTCTTTACCTTAGTTACCCCTGGTCCAACTTCCTCTACAACCCCCATCGGCTCATGACCAATCACATAATCTGTAGGCATATTGGGAATTAATTGATGAATTAAGTGCAAATCAGAGCCGCAAATCGCTGAAGTAGTGACTTTTACAATAATATCATCCGAATTTTTGATGTTAGGGTCTTTAACTTCTTTAACTTGTACATTTTTATTGCCCTGGTAAGTTACGGCTTTCATGATGCTTTTCCTCCTTTATTTATTCGGCGTTGCGAACATGCCGAGTCTGTCAGTATCATTCGGGAAAAGATTCATTCCAGCGATACTAACCGCCATATCGGCTGATTTCAAATCTAATTCCACCTGTTTACCTACATCGTTCGGATAAAGCCAGCCCTTGCTGATCATTAAATCGGATAACTCACCATGTAAGTCAATAGATTGCTCCATTTGCTGGTACAATGCTTTTCGCAATGCGGGATTCGCTGTTTCAGATAATGCAATACCATACGTATGAATCCCACTTTTGATAGAGAGTAGAAAATCTAGCGCGAAAGAGGAATCAGCCATTTCCGGCATATGTTCAGCGCCTTGAGGATCTAAAAAATCCATTTCCATTTAAATTTCACCTCATTTTTCATAGTTTGTTCGGGCTTCTGTATAAAAACCCTTTAGCTCGTTTATAGCAGCTATAGATTGTTGTACGTCTTTTTCCATTAATGCTTTTAAGTCATTGTCAAAGCAAATACCTTGCATTAATTTTGATCTCATTAAACCTATTGTTTTAAAATTTAAAATTTCATGCGTTTCCATGGTTTCATGAAATCCCAAGCTTTCATTTTCCATACGTTCACCTCCCTAATCTATATATAACAAAAATACCTTTCCCAGTTCATCTGTTTGTTATACGGATTATTGACAGATAGGTAGTTTATTTCCCAAAATACACGTTACCTTTGCAAATGATGATGTATAAAAACTATTGTATTACGAAAGATATGTAAGTGAATTCTCAAAGAAATGGAGTGAAAAATCATGACTGAAAATTTAGGACTGCATGAGACTTTAGAGGCGCACGAAATTTTAACTTTCAAGAGTCTTTGTCTAACAAAGTCCTCTACAATGAGCAGTTTAGTGCAGGATACAGAACTACAAAATATTCTATTAAAAGACATGAGCACTGGAACACAAGATATTCAAAAACTGCAGGAAATTCTGACGAATCGAGGGGAACAGTAATGACAAATTTTTTGCAAAATATGGCGGGTATTGGTGGCATGACTGATCAGGTGATTGCAACGGACTTCTTAATATCCGCAAAATCAGGAATTAGAAATATTGCATTTGCCATTACAGAAACAAAAACACCTGAATTGAAAGCAGCCTTAAGAGAACAGCTTCGTGTTGCTGTAGAAAGACACGGAGAGATAAGTAACTATATGATTTCAACAGGTTACTATCATCCACATGATTTAAGTGAACAATTACAAGTTGATATAAATACATCAAATACAGCCCTAAACCTTCCTCAACAATAAAGTCAACTCATGAATGTGAAAACAGACAGATCACACAGAGGTACGGGCAAATGGTAAAAAAGCAATGAATTTCTCGAACTTGAGATACATTGCTTTTTTTTAGGGGAATATTATAAGACAATAATCATATTAACCCCCTAAATTAAAGAGACATTTATAAATGATTCAATATAGTTATAAAGCATCTATGTTGGATTCTATGTTGAATGTCTCCGTATTCTTTTACTAAATAAGTAAAGATTACATCAAGTATTTCATTTCGCTGATTATCTGTAAATCCTGAAAGCCAAGATAGTGAACTGATATATGGTCTACCTGTCACTACAACTAAGAAAGGGAGAATGATCTCATGCGGGTACTAGAAGCTATTCAAAACAGACGTGAAATTACTAAATTTAGTGAAAAAGCAATCCCGAAAAAACCTTAGAAAGTATATTGGAAGCAGATTTTTATCCCCTTCCGGAAACAACTTACCGTCAAGGGAATTTATTATCCTTGTCACAAAACGAGAAATGTTGAATCATCTTGCAAATGCTACCACCTTTGTTCCATGGTTAATTGAAGCAACAGCTATTTTTTTCTAAGTTTTTCTTTCATTATTTAATGTTGAAAGAGGTTCTCGGCAAATTTCAACCTGTATATTTTGTTTTTCTAATAGACACTTAATTGTACGAAGTGTTCCCATTTCTGTCATAGACTGCATATATGGCAGAAGTTTAGAAAATTGTTTGCCCTTCTTCTTTATTACCTGATTGTATAATTTTAATAATTTCTTTTATTTCTTTGGGAAATACATTTCCCAAAATGCTAGTAATACCGTTAAATCCAAGTTCAGCCTCTTCAAATATATTTTAATCAAATCCAGATAATACGATAAATTCTGAACCTAGTTTTTTTTTACAATTGGTACACTAGTCGAGTCACCAGCTTCTTTAAATGCTACAATTTGAGGGAATCTTTTTACTAATCTTATTAATTTTTTAACTTGTGAATTAAACCCAGTTCTTAAAGGGTTATTATAGATCATGATTGGTAAAGTAGTAATTGATCAAACTTTTGCTACATAGTTAAATAAGATAAACAAAAAAACCTGATTCTTGAAAGAATCAGGTTTTTTTCTATTGTTGTAAAGAGTCCTGGTCATCCATTTCCGCCAGGGTCTTTTTATATTTTTTGGATAATCGGAAAAATACTATGGATATGCCAAGGAACATTATTGTCGCTCCCATATAGACATATGTGTCAATCATCGCTTTGTCGCCAGTGGGAAGGATGGTTCCTAAATAGAAGAACGAGCCGACACATAGCAAGGTAATCGCAAATTGTTTAAAATCGACCATTTTCGAACGCAGCATTGCAGCCGTTTGTTTTTTGCGGTTTTTCATGCCATTCCACCTTCTTTCAAGCTAATAAGATATCGATATCTCATTTTACCATATTCATTCCAAATGACAGGGTGTAAATAATGGCAGCAAGCTATGAAGCGGTCCCTCTTCCGATTTATCCTTTTAGCGCTTGTTCCAAGTCTTCCAATAAGTCTTCAACGTCTTCCAGACCAACTGAAATACGAATCAGCCCATCTGTTATTCCAAGCTCTGCACGGCGCTCTGCCGGAATCGAGGCATGCGTCATCAAGGCCGGAATCGAAATTAAGCTTTCCACTGCCCCTAGACTTTCAGCAAGTGTGAAGAATTTCACTTTACTCAAAACCGATTCGGCTTTTTCGGCACTGCCGACATCGAATGAAACCATACCGCCGAAGCCACGCGATTGTTTTTTTGCAATATCATGGTTTGGATGGTTTTCAAGACCTGGGTAATAGATTTTCGAAACGCCTTCATGCCCGGATAGGAAACGGACGATACGAGATGTATTTTTTTCATGTTCTTCCATTCGAATTCCCAGCGTTTTAATTCCACGCATTAGCAACCATGAATCTTGGGGCCCTAGCACGCCCCCTGTAGAGTTCTGGATGAAATGAAGGTCATTGCCAAGTTTTTCATCATTCACCACGACAAGGCCCGCTACAACATCGCTGTGTCCCCCCAGGTACTTCGTAGCGCTATGAAGCACGATATCGGCTCCAAGTGTAAGTGGATTTTGCCAATATGGCGTACTGAAGGTATTATCCACAATGGTGAGGATGCCGTTTTCTTTAGCTATTTTTGATACCGCTTCTAGATCAGTGATCTTCAATAATGGGTTCGTCGGGGTTTCAATGAAAAGTGCCTTCGTATTATCCCTGATCTCTTTTTCGATCGAGTGTATGTCACTCGTATTGATGAACGTAGCTTCCACCCCGAAGCGGTTAAGAACTTTCGTGATGACCCGGAAGGACCCTCCATAAACGTCATCTGTCATCAATACATGATCACCTTGACTGAACAGCATCATGACCGCCGTCATCGCTGCCATTCCTGACCCGAAGGCGAATCCTCTTTCTCCTTCTTCGAGGTCCTTGATCAATTCCTCGAGGGCATGGCGGGTTGGGTTGCCCGTACGGGAATATTCATATCCCCGATGATTCCCCGGACCATCCTGCTTATAGGTGCTCACTTGATAAATCGGCACCGAAACCGCGCCTGTTTTTTCATCACCAAAAATGCCGCCATGGATCAATTGTGTTTTTTTTCTCATTTTATATACCTCCCTGATAAATTTTTTTGCTTAAGTACCGTTCACTGGAATCCGGAAATACGACGACGATATTCGTCCCCCGGTCAGCCTTGGCCGCTTCTTTCATGGCCGCTGCAAATGCCGCGCCGGAAGAACTGCCGACAAGCAAGCCTTCTTTCATCGCCAATTCCTTCACCATGTGGAAAGCGTCACGATCACTTATCGTATGAATCTGATCAAAATACGTCTCATCCATATAAGCTGGTAAAAATTCCATCCCTATCCCCTCGGTTTTATGGGGTCCTGCTTTGCCTCCGTTTAAAATCGATCCTTCTGGTTCGACTATGACCGTTTTGACAGAAGCTGCATTCTTTTCTTTTAAATATCGCGATGTTCCCATGAATGTCCCTCCCGTTCCTGCTCCGGCAACAAACACATCTACATCGCCATCCATCTGTTCCCATATTTCAGGTCCCAGCGTTTTATAATAGGCATCAGGATTGGATGGATTGGCAAACTGTTGGGGACAATAAGATCCTGGAATTTCAGCCAGCAGTTCCTTAGCCTTCGCAATCGCTCCTGTCATTCCTTCCTCTGTCGGGGTCTGGATCACTTTGGCCCCAAGGGCACGCATCAATTCCTGTTTCTCGGCACTGAATTTCTCCGGAACACAAAATATCACGTCTACTCCACTGTTTATTGCCGCCAACGCCAAGCCAATCCCAGTATTTCCGGCAGTCGGTTCAATGATTGTCCCACCCTTTTTCACCTTCCCTGTCTGTAACGCTTGGGCTAAAAGTTCTTGACCAAGCCGGTCCTTCACACTGCCTCCCGGATTAAAGTATTCCAGTTTGGCAAAGATACGGACTTCATCTGGAAGCGGGAAATGGGTTATTTCCATCATCGGCGTTTCCCCGATCAACTCATGAATGTTTTTAAAGACTTTCATATTCGGACATCCTTTCATAGTTATCCTACCAATTTAATAAGAATTATGCAATAAAGAATAATCAGCGGAAAGACTTCCGCTGATCACTAATCATTCATTTCATTTTTTCAATCATTTTCAAAATCAGTGCCGCTGAATGTAGAGCCGCCGTTTCCAGGAATTTATCAAAGGAAATATTGGACTCCTTACCTGCGATATCCGAAAGGGAACGAATGATGACAAATGGTGTTTTGAATTGGAAGGCTACCTGTGCAATGGCTGCCGCTTCCATTTCCACCGCGTATAAATCGGAAAATTTCCCTCTGACGAATTCAACCCTGTCAGGATCATTCATGAAAGAATCCCCCGTCACGATCAGCCCTTTCGCCACTTGCATATTCTCTATTTCTTTAGCTGCTTCTTCTGCGATTGCAAGAAGTTTTTCATCAGGGATGAAAGCTGCAGGCAGCTGAGGGACTTGACCGTACTCATATCCAAAAATCGTCACGTCCACATCATGATGGCGAACTTCCGAGGATATGACCACATCCCCGACATTCAGTGCTGTATGATAACCGCCGGCAGAGCCAGTATTGATGACCGCGTCCGGTTTGAATTTTTCTAAAAGGATCGTAGTGGACATTGCCGCATTCACTTTACCTATTCCCGATTTAAGCAAAATGACCTCGATACCATTCAGTGTGCCTGTATTGAACTCGGAACCGGCAATGGTCACCTGCTCCAAACCTTCCAATTTATCACGTAAAATTGTAACTTCTTCTTCCATTGCTCCGATTATGGCTACTTTCATTAGTAAAAACCTCTTCCTATAATTTTTCCGCCTCCATAATCCAGACAAATTGATTGCAGCGCTCGAAGTTCACTTTATATCCATTTGCTTCAAGTGCTTTTTCCAAAAAAGGAATCGTCGTATAATATTCCGTTTGCAAATCGTTCGCCAAATTATGAAAGCCCGCCTGCCTTGCATCAGAAATCGCTTGTTCATGCGCTTCCCTGGATTGATACATCGTATCCGCAAACACTATTTTACCACCAGTATTCAGTAACTTTCCATAGCTGGCTATCGCTTTTTCTTTTTCTTCATCGGTTAAATGATGAAACGCGTACGTACTCACGATCGAATCAACCTGTTCCGGCTTCGGAAAATCGATAAAATCGCCATCTATAATTTCTGTTTTCCCTTGCAACTTGCTTACCGCTATTTCCCTCATGGCAGGTGATGGCTCGATTCCCGATACCTTCAGGCCTTTCTTCAAAAGCCTTTCCGTCAAATTCCCGGTGCCTACGCCAAACTCAAGCACATGGCCATGAACCCGATTGGTGACGCTGTCCAATATCCTATCATAATGTTTAAAAACCTCTTGATACTCAATATCGTGTCCACCAACCGTATCATCATACGATTTCGACCATTCCTCAAATAAATCTATAAATTCTCTGCCCATTTTATATACCACCCTGATAAATTTTTTTCTAAAGTATCATTCACTGGAATCCGGGAATATCACAACGATATTCGCCCCCACTTGAAGCCTTGGCCGAATCCTTCATGGCCGCTGAAAATGCCGCGCCAAAAGAATTGCCTATAAACAGGCCTTCTTTAATCGTCAATTCCTTCACCATATGGAAAAGCTTCACGATCGCTTATCGAATGATCAAAATTCGTTTCATCCATATAGATAGGTAAAAATGCCATCCATATCCCCTTGGTTTCCTCCCGGATTAAAGTATTCCAGTTAGCCAAAGATACGGACTTCATTCAGTAACCGGAAATGCGTGATTTCAAATCACCGTCTTCTCCCCAATCAACTCATGGATGTTAGGAAGGACAGTCATATCAGGATACCTTTCTAAGTTATCCTACCAGTTTAATGAGGTTTATGCAATATAGAATAATCGGCGGAAAGGCTTCCGCTGTTCAATAGATTCCTTGTACCTACGCAGGCCTTGTAGCACGTGACCATAAGCCTAATTGATGAACTTTCCAATAGCCTATCAAAATGTTTAATAACGTCTTGATACTCCATATCGTGTCCACCACCGGTATCATCATACGATTTCGACCATTCTTCAAATAAATCTATAAATTTCTCTGCCCCTATGATTAGATAATAAAACCTATCAGCATAATATGAAATAAACACAAAAACAGTTCTTGTTTTTTAGGCAAATCCATTCATTCAGTTCAGATTGGTGTTAAACTAACAGTATCTAAATGTTGGAGGGGAACAGTCATGAGTTTTCAACTAGACTTAAACTTATTCGAAGATAAAATAGAATTTTTCGAGGCAGAAAGCATTAAAAACCTCGAGGAAAAAATTCAATCACAAATTGAAATCAATAAAGCGATCATGCTTCAGGTTCAATCCGTATCACACCAAATGTATGTAAGCGAGGAAGGCAGACGTTTTTACAGTGCAGTAGTACACTTTAAAGCAAAAAAGTGACCACAATGAAAAACCCCCGAAAAGTGGAATTCCTTTCGGGGGTTTTTCGTTAATATTTTTTTATCCATTACCTTTTATCGTTTGTTTTCAGCTCTTCGACTTTTACAGGCTTCCAACCTGATCCGTCCACCCATTCGATATGGACCCGGAAGGTTTTTGGACTGTTCCCCTCAGAAACGGTACCGATCGCCGTATTAGGCGAACCGCCGTTTTGAAGCCACCAAAGTCTCATGCTTCCTTCATCGATTCCGGCTCCAAGAGCAATGGCCTTACTCATTTCATTCCAATCGACTGAGCCTTTTTGAAAGCTTGTGGTGTGTTCCCCGGTTTGTTCAGTTCCAACTGGTTTCCAGCCCTCACTCGTATATGTAGCCGCGACATTGCCATCTCCGCTGCCTTCCACTTCCACAAGTTTGGCATCCCCCGCTTTTTCTGGGTCTGTTCCATCTTCAGACTTCTCTCCGGTATCTTCCTCCGTTGCTTTGCCATCTTCTTCTGTTGCTTTACTATCTTCTTCTGCCACTTCCTTCCCTGAATCGGTTTCTTCCTCTTTCCCAGCAGGTTTGTCCACTACTTTCCCCTGTTTATCGGCGATTTGCTTTTGTTCAGTCGTGGTTTTTTTCGATTCAGTGCCACCATCACTTAAGAAAATGGTGACAGCAACAATGACGATTAAAATGGAAACGATGGTGATTGCAATATTATATATTTTATTTACTTTTCTTTTTTGATCTCTCTGATTAAAACGTGAACCCAAGGTCCATTCCTCCCTTACCATTTCTTACTGCCTCATTTTAACATGATTTAGCTAGAGATAGAAGGGAAGGGTTTCCTACACTTTTCGTCAATTCTTGCTATTGTCCTGGTCCTTGGAGTATAAGACTTTTACAATATCTGAAAAAAGAGGCGTCATGCTGGAACTGTTTTCCTTCGTTTCAAAACTTACGGTAACTAGAGCATATTTGGGATTCTTATATGGAAAGTAGCCTGCAAACCATTTATTGAGCTCCCCTTTTTCAATATTCGTCTGAGCTGTACCAGACTTGCCAGCTACCTCCACAGGCAAATCTCTCAAGGAAGCACCCGTCCCTTTTTCTTCCGTTACGACCTTCCTCAGAAGATGCTGCATTTTCATCGTTGTATATGGGGAAAGTGTCTCACCGCCAATACTTTGATCGGGGAAATCGACTACGGTCGTACTATTGTTAAATTCGACCCTAGAAACGGCTTTGACCTGTTCCTTCTTGCCACCGCGGGCAATCGTTGCCATCATATTCGCTATAGCGAGCGGTGTCGTCTGGACATCCTGCTGGCCAATTGCTGTTTTGGCAATCATTTTGGGGTCCTTTTTTAAGCCGTCATCATGCCAGACCTTCCCGGTTTGTTCATGATGCAACTGGGTAACTTTCGTGTGATAAACATCCCCTTGCCAGCCCGTTTCGCCAATCAACCCTAGCATTTTTGCGTATTTATCCAAAAAGTCAGGATTCTTCTTAGAAATTTCCTGTGACAATTCGGCAAACGTCCTGTTACAGCTTTGGGCAAAGCTATTTTCAAAATTAAGCATGCCCAGTTCCCTCTGTTTATCCGTTTTCCCGTCAATCGTTAAATTACAATTAAATGTCCTGGTAGGACTAGCCGCTTCATAATCGATGGCCGCTGCTGCCGTGACCGTTTTAAAGACGGAACCTGGCGTTTTTTGAGTCAGCATCATATTGACGGCCCCTTCGCCATTCGGATCTTTTATATTAAGCGCCGGGCGTGATACCATTGCAACGATTTCACTTTTTTCGATATCGATCAGTACGAGACCGCCTTTTTTTATCCCGCGTTCATCGACGAGCTTCTCCGCTCTTTCCTGAATCTCTTTATCAATGGTCGTTACGACCTTGACTGGGTAGAGGGGATTCGCTGGTTCCACATATTTAACATCGACACCGAACATTGGGCCTCCGCTGGCATCCACGTGAAAAACGAGCTTCGATTCCCCAGCGGAAAGCAAGAACTCATCAAAGGTCCTTTGCAGTCCCGTATTGCCGATTTTCGTTTCAGGGGATAAATTCAAGTCGGGATAACGTTTTTTCTTTTCCGCATCTGATATATTCGTCGTGCCGATCAATTGCGCTGCAGGGGTTTGATCGTGATATAATTTCTCGTTCACGGCAAAGACCCCGGGAATCTTCAATTGATTGATTGCCTTCGATTGGCTTGGCGTCAACTCTATCGGTTCATCTCCGCCAAATACAAATGGTTCATCCGCTTGTTCAATTGCCCGTTTCAACTCCGCTTCCGATCTGCCTATTATCGAGGCAATTTCATCTATAGGCCATGTCATTTTTTTCAAAAATGGAAATAGGACGAGCGTCGGGATCTCTTCATGTGCAAGTGGTGCCCCATTTCTGTCATAAAACTTTCCACGCCCATCATCAATCTTTAATATCTGTGAACGCTGATTCACACTTGCTTCTATTAGGTTCACATCATGCTTTGAAAAAGATTCTGTCGATACAAGTTGGATGTAGGCGAGCCTTCCTATGAGCATCAGCATGAAAGTGGTCAATAAAATAGCCAGCAACCTCATTCGTTTCTTTTTCATAAAATACACCTCGTAACCATTGTTGACGAGGTGCGAATTTTTAAACAATTATGAACAAATTTATCAATTCATTTTTCCGATAAAAAAGAGGATGCCCCTATGGACACCCTCTTAAGCCAATTTAGCTGATGGAAACAATCTTGACGCTCATTTCGCCGCCAGGTGTCATGATCGATACCTTGTCGCCGACCCTTTTCCCTATTAGGCTTTTCGCGATTGGAGAATCATTGGAAATTTTCCCTTCGAATGGGTCCGCTTCAACACTACCTACGATGGAGTATGTTTCTTCGTCACCATTTGGAAGTTCTACGAATGTTACCGACTTCCCAAGTGAAACTGTATCTGTATTCGAATCATTGCCTTCAATGATTTTAGCATTACGGATCATGTTTTCGATTGTAGTAATTCGTCCTTCAACGAATGCCTGCTCTTCTTTTGCGGAATCGTACTCCGAGTTCTCGGAAAGATCCCCAAAACTGCGGGCGATTTTAATTCTCTCCACCACTTCTTTACGTTTAACCGTTTTTAATTGTTCCAGTTCCTGTTCAAGCTTTAACTTTCCTTCTTTAGTCATTGGATACTCTTTTTCAATTGCCAAAACCCTTCACTCCTTCTAATTCTTTACAGCAAGCATTCGCTGTGACAAGTTTATGTACTATAAGTGCTTAACTCTAATACTCGAGTCAAAATATATAATTGCGCGAATAAAAAAGTACGCGCATTGATACTAAGGAAACATCCGTTCCTTAGTATATAAACCGACTGCGGTGAGCAGCCGGTTCGTTCTATATCAAGAATAGAGTATTGCGTTTTCCAACATTTGTCCAGTCTTTCCCAATAAATAAATGGGATTTTTTTAAAAAACGGAGGAAAATGGCACATATCATTATTTATGCTATGTTATTACAAAAAAGACTTTTGTTCAAGGATTGTTTGAATTTTTGTCACCATAAGGTCAAACGTTATATGGGATAAGGGGTAGTATTCCATCTAAATCAAGATGCAATACATCAAAGTTTCATGAACACCAATTACCTCTTCTCTTCAGACGATTATAGATATGAATTGATAATCGGTGGGCAATAGGTGGGCAGACCATTCCCCCAAATACAAAAAAGCACAGCGTGCATAAGTGATGGTTTGCCATGATTTATTATGGTGAACGTTGCTTTTTTGTTTCCAAGCAAGAGACATTATATTAATGAAGAAACGAATCGATGTACTATCCAATGAAGAATCAAATAAAAACCTATCACCTTTCACAGAAAGAAAAGTAATGAATAAAGCAGTACGTGCTTACTTATAGAGACACTATACGTGCGTCTTAAGCGTGCGGACGTACAGGATAGACTAATTGGCTTCGCCGGAGGTTTTAAAACGCCACAGCTGCAAGCAAATCGGTGTGAGCTACATGTGTAAAAATACGATTGCTTTTAACCTCGGAGGTTCATATAAAACAGGCACTCGTTTAATGAAAAAACTTGAAGACCTCGGCATGATCCGAAAAGTACCAAAGAAGAGAAAAAGGATATGATGCTGACAGCCACTGCCATCATTATTCAACCTTTGAAAGATGAAATGTCCCGCAAGACCCCTGTGAAAGTGTCCAGCCTTAAAAAAATAAACGTAAAGCCATTGCTCAATTCTCTCATGTGGATAATTCTCGAGAAAATTCTTTAAAACAAGCAAATTACGCAGCCCATTGGGTTCTAAATGTATTTATAGAACCTGTAAGTTCCTTCTGCGGAAAAGCTGAAACCATACAGGAATTCTGGATGCATGAACTTTAATGGAATTGTGAATAAACTGATGGACAAGTTCGCATTTTGATGTGGATTTCATGGGCCATGAATATAATCACCTTTTTTATACCACCTAATTCACTTTAATCGGCAGGGGTATGTTGTGCTGACAAAAAAGAGAGAAAATCGATTTTCTAACAGGTCTAATTATTTACCAACATTACTTTTATATTGAACCATTTTATTTACTTTCACATACATTATTTAAGTAATAAGCCCAAAGTCTTTCGGTTAATCAAGGGGGATTCTAATGAGAAAAAGTTTCAAGCAATACGGTCAAACTCTCCATCTCGTTGGAGGGAATTTAGTATATGTATCTAATATGATTTATCCTATTTATTCGAATGGAATCATTTCTGATCATAATCAATATTGTTTAGATATAAAAAATGCGATAAGTGTAAGTCAAAGCAGTTTACAATCTCTTGAGACCATTTCCCCTCCATATATCTTAGTAACGGAACATGAATTATTAATCAAAACATTCAATGATATAGTAGATTGTCTAAATAGTTTAATATCCAGGGTAGAAAATGTTGTACCAACAGAATTAAAAGAAAATGATATTAAAGAGGAAATTTCCAAATTTTTAGTGATTCAGGACTCATTAACTGACATTACAATGTGTTTAATTGAAAAAATAAATTCACAACCAAGAGGGTGAGAAGCTTTGGACCAAAGACCTGAGGAAAATAATATATTGTATTCCTTACCTGCTCATGCTGGGGATAAGATTAGTTTTTTTGGTTCGATGATTGTAAACATAGGAAACATTCTCACTATTTTGGGAATTGCATTAGAGGCCCAAGAAGTTGAACAAATTGAAGAAGTTGAACAGGGATTAACTAACAACTCAAAAAATACAAAATCAGAAGCAGAATCTGAGTCTAATGCTGGATTTATATTAGCATTGGTCGGAGCCATAATCGTTACCATTGGGGATTTGGTTGCATCAGGAGGTGTTGCACTTGAAATTGAACAATCCGCTTTAGTAGAGAAACAAGCAGAAAAAGAAGCAAAGGAACAAAGTAGAAAAATAAGAAAAATGGAAAAACAAATCAATTCATTACAGCAGAATATGGAGTCTTTAATTTCTATTACCGAATCACTAAAAAGAGAAGTGATTTTCTTACAAAACTACGTTTATCCCAATTTTCATCAACAGTAAATCTTGCCTGTATAATCATATTAAAGTCTAAGTTGGAGGCAATCATATAACGACATTTCGCAAATTGAATAGGGAGGTTGTTTACACTAGGAGGCACTGCTTTATTGGTTCATTTATTGCAGCGGGAGTAGCCTTTCAATCTATAATAAACTTTCAAAAAGAAATTCACCTTTCAATCCTTGAACACGAATTAAGAAAAGCTCCCTTTCGGTCTTGTACTATCCTCGAATAATGGACACGTAAAAAAAGTCCCCTTATTATTCGGGTTTTTTCTATATCCTTATAAGAAAGCCTTTATAAACAAAATCCAGAAGTAGGTAAATTTAATTAATGTAATGAAGATATTCGAAGGGACCCCTCGTCGATTAATCCACAATATAAGCATAAAAGTGATCAAGAAAAGAGTAGGAAATGTTCAGTTGAAAAATTAAATAGTGGAGGCAAAATTACCAAGAGAGAAATACATTTAAACTGGAGAAGGTAATAAAGGGTATTGGGCAAAGGAGAGCTTAAGTTGAAAATCAAAAAAAGAATTAACTTTATTTCTTGTATTGGCCTTTTCTGGATTAAGGATTGGTGAGGCTGTTGGTTAAAGTGGGCTGCTATTGATTTTGAAAGTGCGATTCTTAATGTTAATAAGACATTATTTCAAAAAAACGACTTAAGAAATGAGTATATATCAGCTCTAAAACGTAAGATGCCTATTCCGCCACTAGTAATTAAACAATTGAAATCGTGGCATCATATTCATAATCAAATTAGGATGAAAAGTGGAAATGTTTATAAGGATTTTAATTTTATCTTTTCCGATAAACCGGACAAACCTGACCCAGCTCGAATTTCGGGTATCAACTTAATACTATTTAAAAAAGCAGGAGTTCCCAAAATCACTCCACACGGCCTCAGGCACACTCATACGGCCTTATTAATAGAAGCGAAGAAAACAGTTCCAGGAATACAATTAAGGGTCGGACACGCATCTATAAAGGCTACATTAAACGTATACCTCATATAAGTAAAGAGATAAATAAACAAATAAACTCAATTATGCAAGTTAATGATTTTGCAGCCCACATCCTTTACTTGGTGGGCAAGGAGTGGGCTGCTATTCAATTTTCAGGTAATATTTTTGTTAAAACGTTGTTACAGCAATGATGTTTCAAGTATGTCCCTTATTTTTGTCACCATAAGGTCAATCGCCACATGGTTTTGACCGCCTTCTGGAATGATGATATCGGCATAACGCTTCGTCGGTTCTATGAATTGATTATGCATCGGGCGAACGACACTGATGTATTGATCGATGACGGAATCTATGGAACGGCCGCGTTCTTTAATATCACGGGTCATCCGACGGAGTATCCGCAAGTCTGCGTCAGTATCAACATACAGTTTCATATCCATCAGATCCCGGAGGCGCTCATCCTCCAGCACAAGAATCCCTTCAAGGATGATGACATCCTGGGGCTCAACTGTAATGACTTCTTCTGAACGTGTATGGATCGAATAATCATAAACTGGTTTTTCTATCGTTTCATAGCGCAGCAATGCGTTAATGTGATCGATTAACAAATCATTATCAAATGCCAGAGGGTGATCATAATTCGTTTTCAACCGTTCTTCAAAAGGCAAATGACTTTGATCTTTGTAGTAATAATCTTGTTCGATCATCAAGATCGAATGTCCTTGAAAGAATTCAAAAATGGAACGGGTAACACTTGTTTTACCTGATCCTGACCCTCCGGTAACTCCGATGACCACTGGTTTTTTCCTTGTCATGTCAATTCTCCTTCCGCATCATATTGTTCACATATACTCGATTATCTACTTGAATGCGGACAATTTGAAGCGGATGGCGAGCTGCCTCCAGCTCCTTACCTGACTCATCCCAGATCGTACCGATTTTTTGAGTGAAGTTTTCGATTTCCGGTCCAAAAAACTCCACTTCATCTCCAGGCTTGAAGAAGTTACGTTGCTGCATGGTGGCGATTTGAGTTTCCTCGTTATATTCAAGCACCAATCCCGCGAAGTCGAAGCGAGTCTTTACGGTATGATTCCCGAACATTTGCTGTTTATACCCAGGAATTTCCCCTTCCATGAACGAAGATGCCGTCTCACGGTTCGCACACTTATCAAGCTCCTCGAGCCATTCTTTTTTAATCTTGAAATTGTCCGGATCGGCACAATACGCATCAATCACTTTACGATAGACACTGACAACTGTAGCAATATAATGAATGGACTTCATTCTTCCTTCGACTTTCAAGCTATCAATGCCAATTTCAATCATGCCTGGCAAGGATTCAATAAGCTTCAGGTCTTTTGGACTCATTGCGAATGGAGCATCTTCTTTATCGAATAGAGCCTTTTCCCCATCTTGATCCAACTCATATAAATCGTAATCCCAACGGCATGACTGACAGCAGCCGCCACGGTTCGAATCACGCGCCGTCATATGGTTCGAAAGGGTGCAGCGTCCAGAATAGGCAATGCACATGGCCCCGTGAACGAAAGCCTCGATTTCGATATCAACCTTCTCCTTCATTTCACGGATTTCATCAGCACTCGTCTCACGTGCCAAAACAACCCGCTCCAGGCCTTCCTCTTTCCAGTACTGAACAGCCTTCCAGTTCGACAGCGATTGCTGTGTGCTTAAATGGATTTCTACGTTAGGAGCGACCCGTTTACAAGTTTCGATGATTAATGGATCGGCGACGATGATTCCATGAACACCAGCCTCCTGAAGACCTTCCAGGTATTCATCAAGACCATCGATATTTTCATTATGTGCGAAGATATTTGTTGTTACATATACTTTAGCACCATACTTTTTAGCGAATTCGACGCCTTCCTTCATTTCCTCAAACGTGAAGTTGCCTGCATTGGAACGAAGACCATATTCCTGCCCGCCAATGAATACGGCATCCGCGCCGTAATGGACGGCGATTTTTAATTTTTCCAGGTTGCCGGCCGGAGCCAGCAATTCCGGTTTTTTTACAATGACTCTCTTTCCATCAACGATCTTGGAAATTTTATCAGCAATAGCATTCAAGGCTATTCCTCCTCTTTCTCTTACCCTTTTCTTTAATAAACCGATTCTTTAAAGAAGAATCCTGTATCCAACTCACGACTATCCGGCTGAACCGCTTTGACCCTTTCAAATAGTTCCGATTTCATATCATCATAACGGTCAGGGTCATCTGCACATACGTCAATCGCTTCCCGATATAACTTTGTCATCTCGATGATATATTCCGGTGTTTGTAATAACCCTTCGATTTTCAAGGAATCAATTTCCGCTTCAATCAATTCCTGAAGTTCATCAATCATGCACATATCATTCGGACTCATGATATGTGTACCATTTTCATCTTCATAAATCGGGTATTTATTTTCACGTTCCTTATCATGCAAGAACATATTTCTATGTTCCTTCCGATTTTCCACTTCCAATGCCTTGCCTTGATATTCAAAGTAATTCCCCAGAAGCGTACGCTTGGATTGGAACATACACGTCATGCCGTGCACTTGCACTTCAATCTCCACTTCGGCATTTTCTTTCATTTCCACTATCTCGTCCAGGCTAATTTCACGGGCAGCCACGGCACGGACAGCACCGCGTTTTCCCCAATAATTACATGTGTACCAGTTCGTTACCGTCATCTCTGTATTCCAGTGCAGGGGCATATCAGGTGCCGCTGCACGGACAGCCATTAAGACTGCTGGATCACCGAATATGATCCGGTCAGCACCAGTCTCTTTAAGGAATGTGACATACTCTTCAAGCTCGTCCACTTTTTCATTATGGAAAATGGCGTTCATTGACACGTACACTTTCTTGCCTGCGGCATGTGCAAGCTCAATCGCCTTCTTGACATCCTCACGTTTGAACTCCCCTGCCAGCCTAAGCGCATAACGTTGTTCGCCAATGACGAAGGCGTCTGCTCCTGCATCGATGAGTTCTGTTATATGACTGACACTTGTTGGAGTCACGAGTAATTCAGGTTTTTTCATTTTTGTCACCTCTATGTTTACTTATGGCCACACCATCACCAATCGGCAAAATTACGGTATCGAAATGAGGATGGTCATGTAACCAGATGTTAAAGTCTCTGATTTTTTTGATGAGAGCTCGCTTTCGTCTCGTCATTTCCATTTCTTCAATATTTTCGGCAACCAATCCTTTAAATAAAACATTATCCGTAATGATAATGCCAGCATCTGCAAGCATTGGTTCAAATAGTTCAAAGAATCGCTTGTACTGCCCTTTAGCTGCATCAACGAAGATGATATCAAACGGACCATGTTCCATGACTTTCGGACCCGCTTCAAGGGCATCACCTTCAATAAGGGTAATCCTTTTGGACAGTCCAGCCTTCTCGAAGTTAGTTCTTGCCTGCTCAATACGGGCTTCATTTCGTTCAAGTGTAACGATTTGAGCCTCCGGAAGGGTCTCAGCCATCCTTATGGCCGAATAGCCAATGGCCGAACCCACCTCCAGAATCGCCTTAGGCTGATGAAGCCTTAAAATCTGAAGCAGCACCTCAATACCTTCCGGCTCCATGATCGGCACACTATTTTCAATTGCAAAGTCTTCCAACTCCTTAATCAAACCCGTACGCTCCGGAATTAAGGAATGAAGATATTGTTCTATTTTTCCGTTCAAAACGTTTCCTCCAATTATAAGAAAAACGAAAGCGCTTGGTCAGTACATGAAGAAATTGATCGGTCAAAAAAGATTTCATCTTCAAATGCCTACAATTTTTCACAAGGAGCTGAAACAAGTATGCTTGACGATCTACATTTCCTTATCTTTCAAAATAAAACCCGGCATTCGCCGAGTTACGTCACCGATAAAAATCGGATCTAAAATTCACTTGTACTATTCTATCATAAAAACAAGGGGAAAGTAATATCTCTCCCCCCTCAGTCGCTTTGCCATTTTTTTATTTATTTATTGGAAATATGCTCTGCCTTTTTGTTATTATGGTCATCCAAAGTTTTGGAGTAAAGGACTTCCCCTTCAGGTGTTGCCAAAAAGTATAGGAAATCCGTTTTCTGAGGTTTCAAAACCGCATCAATCGAGGTCTTTCCGGCATTGGCAATCGGTCCTGGCGGCAGCCCCTTGTTCTTATACGTATTATACGGGGACTTCACCTCAAGGTCTTTGTAGTACACCTTACTCTTATGTGAACCTTTTGCATACAGAACGGTCGGATCTGTTTGAAGCGGCATACCTTCCTTCATCCGATTATAAAAGACGGAAGCTATCTTTCCGCGATCAACTTTTGCCGTGGCTTCTTCTTCGACAAGCGAAGCGAAAGTCAGCATCTGGTGTACGGAATAATTGCTTTTGTCCATCTGGGGCTCGTATGCCTGCAATGTCTCTTCCGTTTTCTTCAGCATCTCGGTGACTATGGATTCCAATGTCGGCTTTTTCTCATAAAAGTCATATGTAGCTGGGAAAAGGTACCCTTCAAGCGGATATAAAACCTTTTTATTTTCAATTTCCGACGTCAAGAGCTCCGGAAATTTCTTTTCCATGGACTTAACGAATTTCTTATCATTCAATTCCTTAAAGACCTTTTTCGGATCCTCATCCGTCTTCATTGCAATGATATCGGCAATCTGGATAAGCTGCTTTCCTTCAGGAATCGTTATCTTCAATACAGCCTCTTTCATGAGTTTCCCGGTTTTGATGCTTGTGACAATATCTTCAATTGGCATGGAAGGTGACAATTTATACTCACCTGCCTGAAAACCGGATTCATTCCGAAATTTAATATAATATTTGAATACGCGTGCGTCCTTGATTATTCCTTGCTCTTCAAGCAGTGTTGAAATTTCGTTCACGGAAGATCCGATTGGGATTTTCACTTTTTTGATCGTGTCATCATCAGGATCGACTGGTTTCATGGCTGAGTTGATATATAAAAAGCCCACAAGACCAACTATTCCAATTAATAAAATAAGCGAAGCTATCGTAATCATGATGATTTTACGTACCAGCTTGGCTTCTCCTTGCCGTTCTAACAATTTCATTCGGATATGTTCCTTTTTAGATAGATTTTTATCTTTTTCATCCATTTTCATTCCCCCTGCAAACTCACACCAACTACAGAATGGTTTCTAGGTGATGCTTTCTTTAATTAAACTTTGCTTCGAACATTATACTAAAATCAACAAATAATTACATGGTTTTTGCAAAACTACATTCATTTCTACTCTATTTATGGCAAAAATGCACTAGTTTTGTCAATATACAGATGTAATTCTCCATGAAAATAGTGACATCTTTTCTCTTTAGCTTAAAAAACGCCCCCAATTTCCCCCCCTGCATGTGTAAGGAATTTTCAGGCAATGACTGGAATACGCATGAAGGAATGCTATTATTAATTATAAGCTGAAGAAAGGTGTGAAGGAGTTGGATAATTCTTATTTTGTAGGGTGGGGGACATTGGCACTCATAAACGCCGGACTTGCTCAAGGTAAAAATAGAACGGCGTTGAATTGGTTCTTGCTATCATTATTTTTGGGTCCGCTCGCTACTTTTATTCTTTTATTCGTAGAGAGAAGATAAATTGCTGGTACATAAATGAAAAAAACCGACCTGATCGAGGTCGGTTTTTTCTAATCTTATTCTTCTTCAGCTTCTTCTTGGTCAAGGAATGTATTTAACATTTCTTCGACAAGATCCCATTCTTCTTCGGTTTCGATCGGTGTAAGTTCACCATCTTTATTATCTTCGCTAGGTACGAATGATGAAGCGTGGATTTCAATTTCTTCCTCTTCATCTTCTGCAGACATCGGATAATAAAGTACATAAGATTTGTTGAATTTATCTGAGTCGAATGTGAAAAGGATTTCGCAAAGCTGCTCGTTTCCGTTTTCATCTACTACTGTAATGTTGTTTTCGCCGTGTTCCATTTGTATTCCACCTCATATTGAATTTGTTTGTCTGTCCAAGAAACCTTGCAGAATCATGACAGCTGCCATTTTATCAATGACTTTCTTGCGTTTGCTTCGGCTCACGTCCGCCTCAAGAAGGACACGTTCAGCTGCCATAGTTGTCAACCGTTCATCCCAGAGAAACACAGGCAGCTTGAATTTTTTTTCTAATCGTTTGGCGAAATCTTGACTGATCTCGCCTCGCGGTCCAACGGTTCCATTCATGTTTTTAGGTAAACCTAGGACAATTTTAGAAATTTCATGCTCTTTTATTATTTCATTGAGACGTTTAAAGCCGAAGTCATTACCAGCTTCGTTAATTTTGATCGTTTCCAATCCTTGTGCAGTCCAACCCATCGCGTCACTCACGGCAACGCCGATGGTTTTTGAACCTAAATCAAGTCCCATTGTGCGCATTAGTATTCCTCTCGATGGTTCTTAAGATACGACTTAACCAATTCTTCGATGATTTCATCGCGTTCAAGCTTACGAATAATGTTTCGAGCATCCATATGGCGCGGGATATAGGCCGGGTCACCAGATAATAGATAACCGACAATCTGGTTGATCGGGTTATAACCTTTTTCCTGAAGTGCAACATACACTTGAGACAATACTTCTTGTACATCTCTTTCGAATGGTTCTTCGGGAAAATTAAATTTCATCGTTTTATCAAAGGAACTCATTAACATGCACCTCTCCTCAGCGTCCAGAATCCACTAATACCTACATTGTACAACACTTTCCATTGATTATGAAATCGATAAGACCCATTCTTCAACAAAATTAAGTGCTGCATCCAATTTTTCTGGGTCTTTTCCGCCGGCTTGGGCCATATCTGGACGTCCGCCACCGCCTCCGCCGCAACGGGAAGCAACTTCTTTGATCAATTTACCTGCATGGAAACCGCGATCGATATAATCCTTCGTGACTCCGGCAATCAAATTGACTTTATCACCTTGAGCCGATCCTAATACGATAATGACAGAATCGAGCTTTTGTTTCAAATCATCCGCCATGGCACGAAGATTATTCATGTCGGTAGCTTGAACCTTCGCCACCAATACTTGAACCCCATTTATGTCTTTTACGTTAGAAACAAGGCTTCCTGCTTCAATATTACTTAATTTTGCAGTCAGGCTTTCATTCTCACGATGAAGATCCTTCACTTCAGCCAAGACCGTTTCAATTCTTGACGGTACATCTTTCAAGTTCGTTTTCAGTTTAGCAGCCGCGTCTTTCAAGACACCAATTTGATCAGTCATCAATTTGTATGCTCCTGCACCCGTTACCGCTTCTATCCGGCGAGTTCCCGCTCCGATGCCGCTTTCTGAAACGATCTTGAACAAGCCTATTACCGCGGTATTCGGGACGTGAACGCCACCGCAAAGTTCAAGACTATAATCGCCTATTTGCACGACACGGACAATCTTGCCGTATTTTTCGCCGAACAGGGCCATTGCGCCCATCGCTTTGGCTTCTTCAATGTTTTTATAATCAGTGTTCACTTGAAGGCTTTGCCAAATCTTTTCATTTACAATCGTTTCGATCCGCTCAATCTCTTCCGCCGTTATCTGGCCAAAATGAGAGAAATCGAAGCGAAGGCGCTCAGCTTGTACGAGTGAACCTGCCTGATTGACATGTGTACCTAGCACATCTTTCAACGCCTGATGCAGAAGATGTGTCGCTGTATGATTTTTTGTGATATGGATGCGATTTTCATGATTTACCGAAGCAACGATATCGGAACCTGACATTAAAGTGCCGGCAGCCACAGTTACACGGTGCAGATTTTGGCCATTTGGAGCTTTTTGAACATCATGGACATCCAACTTAACGGATTCATTAGCCATCGTTCCTTTATCAGCTATTTGACCCCCGCTTTCCGCGTAGAAAGGAGTCTTGTTCAGTATTACCTGAACTTCCTCACCTTCTTGTGCGTCCGTTACAAGCTCGCCATTTTTAATGATGGCAGAAACTTTGGCTTCGACCGCAATTTGATCATAGCCGACAAACTCACTTTCAACTTTAATATCTCCCAATACCCCGCCTTGGATTTGCATGGAATCAACATCTTGACGCGCTGAACGGGCACGTTCGCGCTGTGCATCCATTTCTTTTTCAAATCCAGCTTGATCGACCGTCATGCCTTCTTCTTCTGCATATTCCTCCGTTAACTCGATCGGGAAACCATATGTGTCATATAAACGGAATGCATCACTGCCCGGAATGGTCGTACCGCCTTTTTCCTTTTCCTTTTTTATGACTTCAGAAAGGATGGACAGTCCATCATTTAGAGTTTCATGGAAGCGTTCCTCTTCATTCTTGATAACTTTTGCAATGAACTCTTTATTCTTGAGGACTTCAGGGTAGAAGTCTTTCATGATTTCGCCAACGACCGTCACAAGCTCGAACATGAATGGACGATTGATGTTGATTTGCTTAGCATAACGAACCGCTCTTCGAAGCAAACGGCGTAATACATAACCGCGCCCTTCGTTGGATGGAAGAGCACCGTCACCTACCGCAAAGGCTACCGTACGAATATGGTCGGCAATGACTTTGAATGCAACATCTTTTTCTGCATCGACACCATATTTCACATCGGAGATTTCTTCGACTGCCCGGATGATAGGCATGAATAAATCCGTATCATAGTTCGTCGCCACATCTTGAACGACGGAAGCCATACGTTCAAGTCCCATGCCCGTATCGATATTTTTCTTTGGAAGAGGTGTATAAGAGCCGTCAGGATTATGGTTGAATTGAGAAAACACAAGATTCCAGACTTCTAGATGACGTTCATTTTCCCCGCCTGGATATAGTTCCGGGTCATTCGGATCATCGCCGTATGCTGGTCCGCGGTCATAGAAAATCTCTGTATTCGGGCCACTTGGACCCTCACCGATATCCCAGAAGTTTTCTTCCAGACGAATGATTCTTTCAGCAGGAACACCGATTTTTTTATTCCAGAGTTCGAATGCTTCATCATCTTCTGGATGGATTGTCACAGCCAATTTCTCTTTGTCGAACCCAATCCATTTTTCATCCGTCAAAAACTCCCATGCCCATGTGATGGCTTCTTCTTTGAAGTATTCACCAATGGAAAAGTTACCGAGCATTTCGAAAAACGTATGATGACGTGCAGTTTTCCCCACGTTTTCAATATCGTTTGTACGGATTGCCTTCTGTGCATTTGTAATCCTTGGATTTTCAGGAATCACCCGTCCATCAAAATATTTCTTTAAAGTAGCGACACCTGAATTTATCCAAAGCAGTGATGGATCTTCATGAGGAACCAATGACGCACTTGGTTCGATGTTATGGCCTTTTTCACTAAAAAAATCTAAATACATTTGGCGGATTTGAGCACCAGTTAAATACTTCATATATATATCCTCCTTTTAAAATTATGTAATTTTGAGCACACAAAAAACTCCCATCCCAAAAACAGGGACGAGAGTTGACTCGCGGTACCACCCTGATTATGGACGCAGGGAAATCCCATGTCCATCACCTTCATAAAAGCCTTAACGCGGCATGACGGCAGGTATTAGCTGCTCTCAGGACTAGCTTTCTGCTGCTCTTCACCTTGCAGTCCCTTTCAGCCTAGGGGACCCCTCTCTTTTAGATGGACTTCAGCATACTTCATCCTTCAACGAATTATCTTATGTAATGGATTATATTCACAAGACTTTTATTTGTCAACAAGGGACGGCTTCTTTCTAAAGTGAACGCGGGCGTGCAGAACAAAAACTTTCAACACTGCCAAAATGGGAATCGAAAGGACCATGCCCGCGATCCCGCCTATTTCACCACCGGCCAATAATGCAAGCATGATGAACAGCGGATGCATATGAAGGCTTTTACCGACTATTAGCGGCGACAGGATATTCCCCTCAAGGAATTGGAGTGCAAGCACGATGACCGCAATGATCAATACCATTTTCACTGACATTGTCGCGGCGATAATCACTGCAGGAATGGCCCCGATTATGGGACCGAAATAGGGAATGACATTCGTTATTCCGATTATCGCCCCCAAAAGCAGCGGATATTGCATTCCGACTATCCAGAAAAGCAGCGAGGAAATTAAACCGATCACGGCACAGACGATGATTTGTCCGCGGATATAGCCTCCAAGTGACGCATCCACATCACGAACGAATGCCCGTCCCTGCTTTCGCCATTTTTTCGGTGTCATATACCATGCCATTTTTTTTAATGCCGTGAAATCTTTCAGGATATAAAAAGCAATGAATGGAATCAACGCAATCAGTAAGATGAAATCAATCATCTTCATTGCATACTCCATTGCCTTTTCGGGCATACGCTTCAGCCAGGCTTCAAAAAGGATGACACCTTCTTCGAATCTTTCATGAATTCCGAACGGCCAAGCTGCCGTTTGATGATTAAGCTTATCTATCCGGCTCCTGTACTGTTCAACCAGTTCCGGTACGCTTTCCGACAGCTCTCGAACCTGACTGACCATTACAGGAATGCCTTTATAAACAGCAAAACCAGCCCCTCCGAAAAACAGCAAATAGATGATCGTAATCGAAAGCCAGCGACGCATCCCTTTCTCATTTAAATATTCCACTACCGGGTGCAGCAAATAACTGATGAACGCACCAACAAAAAAAGGCAGCAGTACCGTCACACAAACAGTAACGACAGGTCCCCACATGGGCTTAAGTTTCATAAAAATATAGATAACGAAAAATAAGAGCAATAAAAAACCCAGGCGATAAAACCACTTTAGACGAATACTCACAATTAAACACCTCCCGCTCATTTATTCTTCGAAAGGCGGAAGGTTTTCATACATAAAAAAGAGTGCCCTCATTATCAGGACACCCATTCGGATTATAATAATGATTTTAATCTTTTGCGTATTTTCTTCATATTCCGTTTGATCATCTTCGAGTTCATCAAGTCCGAACCCATATTCATTAGATTATTGCGTGAACGTCTAGCCATTGCAAACACCTCTTCCGTTAATTACATACTGAAGCGGCGGTCATTTTCATCAAACAAATCGTCCAAAGAGCTTAAACTTCCATCTTCCTCGACTTGGTGCGTATTAATGATCCCTTCGGATAAGGTCATTTCAATAAAGCAATTCCAACAATAATATTGATTAACGCCAATCTTCCCAACATCTTTACTGCGGCAATTCGGACATTTCATTTCCAAAATGGACACCTCACTGTTCATAAACTGAAACAATGATGGTATCCTTCCCAAATGCAGGCGGCTGTTTTGATTCTATCACTGTCGACTCCGAGAAAAACCCATCCGTTGTTTCATACGCTATAATCGTGCCCATTTTTTCCCTGAAATATACATCCTGCAGTAAACCAAGCTCCTCACCCATTTCTGAAAAAAGCATGCGTCCCAATAATTCGTCCTTCGTTAAGCACATGGAATCCGCAGGCACTTTCCCTAGGGCTGAATCCTGATGGACGATGAAGATCCCATCTGGACCGAAAGAAGATATTTCGTCCAGTTTTAAATGAAAAGCTCTTTTGAACAATGCCTGTTGATGAATGACCAAGCCTGTTACCTGACCCGATTCAGATATCGATAAATCGTGGACCGTGCCGATCCTTTCTCCTTTGGTTGTAAAAACCGGCAGCCCTTTCAATAAAGAAAACGTCCGCAAGGTCATCCCGCCTTTCCGAACATTTTTATTATCTCTTTCATCATGAAAATAGATGTGCTGAAAGGTTTTCCATTGTTGCTCGACCTTACCGATATCCAGTGAGCGGGCATAAAAAAAGACCGGTTTCCCGGTCAGATCCACCTTACCATCCTCTGCTGGAACCTCCGCCGCCGGAACTTCCGCCGCCGCCGTCCCGTGGACCGCTGCCGCCTCCACGGCCACCGCCACCTCCGCGACTGATGAACATCAAGAGGATATTGAGTAATATTTGAAGGAAAAACCCTTTAAAGAACTTCGCATCGATGATGAATACGATGATGACAACGATGATAATGAGAAAAATCTGTAAACCTGATGGCCGAAAAGTTTCTGACTCGGGCTGAACGGATAGATCTTGATGAAACTCGTCACCTAAGTTATATTCTTTCGTGACATCGTTATATACGGCCTTATAGGTTTCAGTTAGGGCAAGGTCGGAATTACCCGCCTTCAGCTCGGGGATAGCCACATTGTCCAAAATCTGTCCCGATCTTATGTCGGTAATGGCACCTTCCAAACCGTACCCCACTTCAATACGGATTTTCCGTTCTTTCTTGGCCAGAACGATGAGGACTCCATTGTTCAGTTCTGCATCACCAAGCTTGAATGACCTAAATGCCTGTACCGAGTACTCTTCAATCTCAGATCCTTCCAACGAATCCACCGTCAAAACGGAAATTTGTGCTTTTGTGGCATCATCCAACCGTTTCCCAAGCTCGATGAGTTCGGATTTTTCCTGATCATCCAGGACTCCGGCAAAGTCCTGGACATATATATCCCCAACTGGTTCAGGAATTTTAGGTTGTGCTGCGACTACGTTTGCTAAACTGAACGTGAGAATGAAAAATAGCGCAAACACAGCGAGTCTTTTCATTATTTATCGCTCCCGAAATCAACCTTTGGCGTTTCTTTTTCTTGATCGGTCACTTCAAAATATGGTTTGGTATCGAACCCGAACGCGCCTGCCATCATATTCTTTGGAAAACGTTTAATCGTCTTATTATAGTTGGTAACTTCATCATTATAGTCTTTCCGTGCTACCGCCAAGCGATTTTCCGTCCCCTCCAAGCTATCCATGAGACCCTTGAAGTTTTCATTGGCCTTTAGATCCGGATAGTTCTCGACAACCACCAAAAGACGGCTTAAAGCCCCACTCAATTCTTGGTTCGCATCAATAGCATCTTTAGTCGAATTGGCACCTGCCAACTTCGAGCGTGCATCACTCACCGCTTTAATGGCTTCCGTTTCATGCGAAGCATAACCCTTCACCGTTTCGACAAGATTCGGAATCAAATCCGCTCTGCGTTTCAATTGGTTATCCACCTGTGACCACTTATTGTCTACGTCTTCATTGGCGCTTACAAGACCGTTGTAAGAAGATGCCCCATAAATGACAAGTAAAACGACAACGACTATTCCTATTATCCAACCTTTTTTCATCCAAATCCCCCCTGCTCTTTCACATTCATATAAGTTATATTCTATATTAGTTCCACCAAAACTATGAATTTCAAACAAAATTTATCAAAATGAAGAACCAAACATTGATCATCAGCTACATAAAATCATAAGGCGTGACATCCTCCATCCCGATCATCGGGTCAGCATTCGTGAAGATTTCAAGATAACTTGCTTCACGCTCTTGCACCTCTCCCTTTTCCACCGGCATATCCTCTTCACTCAAAATCTCCCGCAGCTTTTCATGCAAAGTCGTTTTCCGGCGCATCTCATCATTACGCTCGATCCCTAGACGGAATGCATCTTCTTCACCGCAAAGGATCAAGAAATTTTTACTGCGGGTAATCGCCGTATACAATAAATTACGGCGGAGCATCCGATAATAACTTCTCACTACAGGTAAAATGACAATGGGGAACTCGCTTCCCTGCGACTTATGGATGGAGCAGCAATACGCATGTGTAATCTGGTTCAAGTCCTGTTTCGTGTATGTCACTTCGATTCCCTCGAACGATATGATTACTTTATCGACATGATCGGTATTTTCCTTAGCGAACAATATGGACACGATTTCACCCATATCGCCGTTAAAGACACCCTCCTCTGGCTGGTTAACCAGTTGAAGCACCTTATCTCCCGTTCTGTATATCACGTCTCCGAATTTAATTTCCCGCCGCTTTTCATCCGCATTGCTATTGAACACTTCCTGAAGCATTTTATTCAGTGCATCAATCCCGGCAGGCCCTCTATACATGGGAGCCAGCACCTGTATATCCCTGGCGGTGAAACCCTTCGTCCTCGCATTCGCAACCACTTTCTCGATTACTTGAGCGATTTGCCCGGTCTGGCAGCGAATGAACGATCGATCTTCTTGCTGCTTCGTCACATCATCCGGAAGCTTTCCTTTTTTGATACCATGGGCTAATTCAATGATCGATGAGCCATCAGCTTGACGATAAATATGTTCCAGACTGACAGTAGGCACACAATTCGATGCAAGCAAATCCTTTAAAACCTGCCCAGGGCCAACCGATGGCAGTTGATCTTCATCACCTACCAATATCACTTGGACATTTTCCGGCAAAGCCTTAAACAGTTGATTGGCCAGCCATGTATCCACCATGGAAACCTCATCGATGATCACGATCCGGCCATCCAACTGATTATCCTCATCATGGGAAAAGCCTTCACTCCCGTTCCACCCCAGCAAACGGTGGATCGTAACAGCGGGGAGTCCAGTCGATTCGGCCATTCGTTTCGCTGCACGGCCAGTAGGAGCCGCAAGAACGAATGGAAATGGATCGCTTCCCTCTTTTTTATAATCATTAATGTCCATGGATACACCATGCAGCTCTGCATATAGCTCAACAATCCCTTTGATTACCGTCGTCTTACCAGTACCAGGTCCCCCCGTCAAGATCAACATGGGCGACTGCAGGGCTGTTTGTATCGCCTCTTTTTGAGCTGAGGCATAAGAAACATTTAGACGCTCTTCCAGCTTCCCAAGGGCCAGTAAAAATTCCGATTCCGGGAACTGGTCTTCATACTCGGTTTGTGCGAGTATCCGCTTGATGTTCGTAACAATTCCCTTTTCAGAATAGTAAAGTGAAGGCGGATAAATTCGTTGATCCTCGACAACGATTTTCCCCTCTTCCGTCAATTCGATTATTTCCGAGGAAATGTTCGTGAACTCTATGCGATCCCGTTTATTTTCCTCAAGCAATCGCTTGACCGCTTCCAATAGCTGCTCGGCTTCTATGTAGATATTTCCATCCTGAAGGCATTGTGATTCAAGTGTATACAAGCACGCAGCCTTGATTCGGTCGGGATGGCTGCCGGAAATGCCAAGCTGATGCCCAAGCTCATCCGCCCGTCCAAAACCGATCCCTTCAATATCCTCTACGAGCTTATATGGATTTCCCTGAACCATCGTGATCGTATCCTGTTTATACAATTGATAAATCTTCATCGACAGCTGCGGACCGAAGCCATATTGATTCAGGGCGATCATTACCTGCTCCAGACCTTGATGCTCGACTAATGTATCATAGAGGCCCTTTGCCTTTTCCCCGGATAGCTTCGGGATATCATCAAGTAACGAAGGCTGAGCCAGAATTTTGGAAATTGCCTTTTCCCCTAGTGTATCAACAATGCTCTCGGCTGTTTTTTTCCCAATGCCTTTGAACAGGTCACCGGATAAATAACTGACGATGCCTTCCTTTGATTGGGGCAAATCCTTGCGAAAATGCTCTACATGAAATTGGAGGCCAAAACGCGGATGTTCCTTCATCGCCCCATAAAAAATATAGATCTCATCCTCATGCATCCTCGGAAAGTAACCTGTCACGACAGCTTCCTTCTCTTCATAATTCAGATTCGTTTCATGCACACGAATTCTTACAACCGAGTACATATTTTCTTCATTATGAAAGATCGTCACCAAATGACTTCCTTTCATGAACATTTTCTCTTCTGAAAACAAATCCAATGAATCTTGCTGGCTCAACGCTTCTCCCCACCTTTCCATGCATATGCAGTCTATTTACTCAGCATTCATTTCTTCCATCAGTTTCTTACCATGTGCCGCAAGCATATGTTCAGGCTGTGCTTCCAAAGCTTTATCAAAATAAGCCATCGCCGCCTGCGCATCCTCACGATACCCGGCAAACGCAACACCTAAATTATAATAAGCATCCGCATGGCCTGGATCTTGTTCCACGACTAAATTCAGCTGATTGATCAATTCATCATATAATTCCGCATTTGCAAGACATAGCGCATATTGGAATCTCGCATCAACGTCCTCAGGGCTCAGCTCCACCGTTCTCTGTAAATAAGGCATCGCCAATTTAGGTTGATCTAACGCCATCAATGTCAATCCAAGCATAAAGTAAGCATCGCTGTTCTCCAGTCCCAAACGAATAGCCTTTTCAAACATATCCTTCGCTTCGATTAATTTAGTATCGGTTTCATAGTATAAGTTTCCTAATGAATAGTATGCCGCAGCTGCATTTTCATCCAGCTCGATCGCCTTTTTGTAAAACTTGACCGCTTTATCCGTTTCACCCACGGCAGTCAGTACATTCCCAAAGTTTATGTAGGCAACAGGCTCATTTGGATTTTCCTCGATTGCCTCATTAAAAACTTTCGCCGCTTCTTCGTATTTTCCTTGCTGCATAAACTCAATTCCTTGTTGATTCTTATCCATGATCATTTCACACTCCATTTTTCATATTAAAAAGTATAGCATAAGCCATCGGTCGAATTCAGACAGCACACCCTTAATCCAAAAGAAGTCCCCAACCGCAAACACAGCTGGGGACATGCTTATTTTACCCTACGTAAGTCAGTTTTTCACCTTTTTTAAATACTTCATCAATCGTACCGCCACCCAGGCACACTTCTCCATCATAGAATACGACTGCCTGTCCAGGTGTGATCGCGCGGACTGGCTCGTCAAAGATGACTTCGACATCACCATTTTCCAGAACCTTCACCTTAACACCGCTATCCTCTTGACGGTACCTGAACTTTGCCGTACATGTAAATTCACCAGCAGGTATATGTTCCGCTACCCAGCTGACATTCACTGCACGAAGGGAATTGGAATACAGCACATCATTATCAAAGCCTTGACACACATATAATAGATTGCGCTTCAAGTCTTTTCCCGCAACAAACCAAGGTTCGCCGCTTCCGCCAATCCCTAGACCGTGACGCTGACCAATCGTGTAATACATCAATCCGTCATGCTTGCCCATGACCTTTCCATCCATCGTGACCATATCACCGGGCTGTGCTGGTAGGTAATTGCTTAAAAACTCTTTGAAATTGCGTTCACCGATAAAACAGATGCCTGTTGAATCTTTTTTCGTTGCCGTAGCAAGACCCGCTTCTTTCGCAATCTCTCGGACTTCCTTCTTATCAATATGTCCAAGCGGAAACATGACTTTTTCCAATTGTTCTTGAGTAAGCTGGTTCAAGAAGTAGGTTTGATCCTTATTATTATCAATACCGCGAAGCATCTTGTATTCGCCATCCCGGTATTCAACCTGTGCGTAATGGCCTGTAGCCACATAATCGGCACCAAGGCTTACCGCATGTTCTAAAAATGCCTTGAATTTGATTTCCTTATTGCACATTACATCCGGATTCGGGGTGCGGCCCGCTTTATACTCATCCAAGAAATAAGTGAATACTTTATCCCAATATTGCTTTTCGAAATTGACCGCATAATAAGGGATGCCGATTTGATTACAAACGGCAATTACATCATTGTAATCTTCCGTTGCCGTACAGACTCCGTTTTCATCTGTATCATCCCAGTTCTTCATGAATATCCCGACCACATCATAGCCTTGATTCTTCAATAGCAGGGCTGACACAGAAGAATCCACGCCTCCTGACATACCCACGACGACGCGTGTATCTTGTGGTGCTTTATTCATTCTGTCACCTCATTTATTTAAAGAAGGAATTATCTTCCAACTAATCTTTTAACGATTTTCACGATGGTTTCAGCAGCATGCCTGACTTCCTCTTCCGTGTTGTTCAAACCGAAGCTGAAACGAATCGAATTCTTCGTCCGCTCCGAATCTTTCCCGAACATCGCCACAAGCACATGCGACGGATCGATTGACCCTGCTGTACAAGCGGATCCGCTCGATACCGCAACACCTGCCAAGTCCATATTAACGAGCATCGATTCCACATTCGTACCCGGGAAACTAATATTCAGCACATGTGGCAGCGACTGTTCCATTGATCCGTTAATTTCATATTGTACATCCGCCCCATCAAGGACGGCAAGCAATACGTCTTTATATTGCTTGTATTGCTCCTTTTTCTTTTCCATCATGCTTTGTGCAATTAAAACAGCTTCTGAAAAACCGGCAATAGCCGGCACACTCTCCGTACCCGCTCGGCGTTTGCGTTCTTGTTCCCCGCCATATAAATGCGGATTCAGCTTCAAGCCTTCACGTATATATAGAAAGCCGATTCCTTTGGGACCGTTGATTTTATGCGCTGTTACACTCAGCAAATCCACACCCAATTCACGAACATCGATAGAGATCAAACCATATGCCTGAACGGCGTCCGTGTGGAAAATGGCTTGATGACCTTTGAGCAATTGTCCAATTTCAGCAATCGGCTGGATCGTTCCGACCTCATTATTGCCGAACATGACCGAAACCAAAATCGTATCGTCCCGCAATGCCGCCTTTAAATCGGCAATGGAAATAAGCCCCGCTTCATTCACAGGTAAATATGTGATTTCAAAGCCAGACTTCTCAAGGAATTGGCATGTATGCAAAACCGCATGATGCTCGATCTCCGTCGTTATGATGTGCTTTCCTTTTTCTTCATAAGCATTCGCAACACCAATGATCGCCGTATTATCCGCCTCGGTTCCGCCGCTCGTGAAAATGATTTCATTCCGCCCGGCACCGATGCTTTTTGCAATACTCGAACGCGCCTCATCTAAAACATGGCGAGCCTCCCGCCCGAAAGCATGAATGCTCGACGGATTACCAAAGTCATGGCTCATGACTGTCATCATTCTATCGATCACATTCGGATGCATCGGTGAAGTCGCAGCATGATCTAAATATATTCTGTCCACTTTATTGTCGCCTCCATTAAAAAACGCAAGCGCCCACATAATAGGCGCATTGCTGATCACTTAAATATAGTACATATAAGAGTTGATTTCACCCGTATCCTTATAGTTCGCCAAATCCATAAGCGTCGTATTATCCAATACATCCTTCACAGCATCGCGGATCCGGATCCAAAGCTGGCGCTTCACCGGCTCTTCATCCTCAATGCCTTCAACAGGGGTAATCGGCCCTTCCAATACGCGAATGACATCACCCGAAGTAATCTCCTGAGGATCTTTAGACAAGACATACCCGCCATACGCACCACGGACACTCTTCACCAGCCCTGCATTACGTAGCGGCGCAATCAACTGCTCCAAATAATGCTCCGACAGATTATGCGTCTGGGCAATCGATTTCAAACTTTTCGGGCCTTCTCCATAGTGTTTAGCAAGCTCGATCATAATCGTTAAACCATAACGGCCTTTAGTAGATATCTTCATACATATACACCTCAAATTATTTATCCGTTTCTAAATTCTTTTGAAATTATAGCATATTCCCGCCAGAAATGCATTCAACCTCCCTTCATTTGTCAAATTATCCTAATTGGAGAGGTGGGGAATATATTGTTAAAAGACGGATTATCCAGTGTCAAGGACGAATTATCTACGCCAAGGACGAATTATTATCTATCAAGGGACGAATTAACTTCTTTGTAAGACAACGTACATTTTCCAAATGAAAGTTCTGTTCTTTGACACATTTACTTTTACTAAAAATACAGGAAACCTATCATTAATAGAAAACTAAAGACATCAAAAAAATCAAAGCTGGATATAGGGGAATATAGAGTCTTATCCTCTCTAAATACCCTTCCTGAAAAAGAGTATCTATTTTTTCATGACCTCCGTCTAATTGGATCACCCTTCCCCTTCCAAATCGACATCCTCATTGTCACTTCTTATTTTTTATTAAGGCTGTTTTCACATACTTTGTTGCTATTTACCAGGTAGTGAGTTGTGGTTGATTTCCCCTCCAGATGCTCGCT
>NZ_JAWRYN010000956.1:0-259 GCF_046534585.1 Peribacillus sp. SIMBA_075
CCATGATGGATATTACCGAAAGAAAAAAAGCGGCTGAAATCATACATTACATGGCTCATTATGATTCGTTGACCAATTTGCCAAATCGTACGTTGTTCAATGAAACGTTGAGATTGGCCTTGCAACAGGCCAAACAAAAGAAACAGAAAATAGGAGTAATGTTCATCGACTTGGATCGATTTAAAAATATAAATGATACGCTCGGTCACTCGATCGGAGATATTTTGCTCAAGGCGGTTGCCCAGCGATTGCTTGGCTG
>NZ_JAWRYN010000957.1:0-259 GCF_046534585.1 Peribacillus sp. SIMBA_075
ATAAATCATAAAAAGACATAATATTTGTACATTGAAATTCAAACATGTAATATACATCATTATATATTGGGAGGTTTTAAAGATGAGGCTAACTCTCTTTCGCTATTTTCCAAATGATTTCACCGAGAAAACATTCGTCCACGTTAATAAAATCGTTAATATTAAGCTTAATAACCAGAGTGGGATTTCTGGAATCCAGTATTGAATAATACCAGCACCTGCTGTAGCTTCTATTGCAATAACAATTACCCAGAAAAAC
>NZ_JAWRYN010000958.1:0-259 GCF_046534585.1 Peribacillus sp. SIMBA_075
AGGGTGGAACACCGCAGCAAACGGAAGCGGAACTTCTTATGCAGCAGGCTCGACGCTGACTATGGGCGCGGCGAATGTCATCCTGTACGCGCAGTGGACGCCAGTTCAAGCACCGACCTACACCGTAACGTATGACGGAAACGGAGAAACCAGCGGAATAGCTCCTACTGATAGCGGTGCCTACCCACAAGGAGATACCGTAACGGTACTGGGAAGTGGAACACTTGCGAAAACAGGCCACACTTTCGCAGGCTGGAAC
>NZ_JAWRYN010000959.1:0-258 GCF_046534585.1 Peribacillus sp. SIMBA_075
CTGAATATAATTTTCCAGAGAACTATTTCGAATAAGAGTAGATAATCGATTCATTATTACATTAGGATCCTTAACAGGCTCGTATCTATTTGTGTGTTTTACTATATATTTTGAAAGTATTTCAGCAAAATTCCTATATAAACTCTTTTCCTCTTCTGTAAAATTTATTGCAAGTACACCTTGGGAAATATCAACTGAAATGTCACGAAACGACGCATATCTTTCACGGGGATTTAATTGTATCATCTTATCGATGAT
>NZ_JAWRYN010000960.1:0-258 GCF_046534585.1 Peribacillus sp. SIMBA_075
TACGGGACACTGCCCGAGCAGCTGAAGCGGCGCACCTCGTTCGCGAGCCGGCTCCGCCAGCTGCTCCGCATCCGCAACCAGTGGGGCATCGCGACGGCGCGCCAGGTCGACGTGCCCGATGTCGCCCACCCCGGGATGCTGGTGATGGTGCATGAGCTGGAGACGCTCGACGAGCAGGGCCTCCCCATCGTGCAGCTCACCGTGCTGAACATGACCGGAACGGCCGTGGACGGCACGGTGCGTTCGGAGGCGCTCCCC
>NZ_JAWRYN010000961.1:0-258 GCF_046534585.1 Peribacillus sp. SIMBA_075
CTCGTAGACCGCATGGCGCTCGAAGCCGAAGGCGCGGCACAGCCACTCGATGGCGGCATGGGCATCGCGATCGCGCAGGCAGGGGATGATGGTCGCGCGGGTGTCGGCGGGGGCGGTCATGGCGGGGTCTGGTGGATGACGGATGGCAGCGGCGACACTGGCGGCGTCCGCGTTACCATCGCGCGAAACCTCCCTGCCCACGACCCTGAATGCGGGACGTCGCGCGGCATGGAGCGGATTCCATGACGGGAGAATGCG
>NZ_JAWRYN010000962.1:0-258 GCF_046534585.1 Peribacillus sp. SIMBA_075
GAGATCAAGTTCAATAGCGTCGTCTTGCCGCTTCCGGAAGGGCCCATCACGGCCAGGAATTCCCCTTTTTCCACTTCGAAGCTCAATTGGTTCAGCGCACGGTGCGTCACTTTTCCTTCATAGACTTTGGTCACTTCATCAATTTTCACTACTGTCATGTTGATCCCCCTACATTGTGTTCCTGATAAGGAAAGACGATCGATACGGTCGTCCCTTGGCCTTTTGATGAAGTGATTTCCAGTTCATGGCCGAGCCGGT
>NZ_JAWRYN010000963.1:0-258 GCF_046534585.1 Peribacillus sp. SIMBA_075
TTCCTACTGTGACAGACCGCTTTATCCAGCAGGCAATCGCTCAAACTCTCACCCCAGTTTTCGATCCGATGTTCTCCGAACACAGTTTTGGCTTTCGTCCAAATAGGCGAGGACATGATGCAGTTCGGAAGGCTAAAGGATTTATGAAAGAGGGGAAACGGTGGGTTGTTGATTTAGACTTAGAGAAATTCTTTGACAAAGTAAACCATGACAAGTTAATGGGGCTTATCGCCAAACATGTCAAGGAAAAGACACTAC
>NZ_JAWRYN010000964.1:0-258 GCF_046534585.1 Peribacillus sp. SIMBA_075
CGCCGGGCGGGCCAGGGCCGCGGCCAGGCGGCCATCGGCCAGCGTCGCCAGCCGGGCATCGAACTCGGCCTGCAGCGCCTTCAGCGAGCTGGCGCGATCGGCCGCACCCGCGGCGGCATTGGCCTGGGCCAGCAGCGCCCGGTAGGCCTCGGCCTCGACCACCACGGCCTCCGGATGCTGGTGGTTGGTGACCACGATCGCGCCCTGGGCACGGACCCGGCGCATCAGCCCGGGCCAGCCCTTGGTCTTGATGTCGCT
>NZ_JAWRYN010000965.1:0-258 GCF_046534585.1 Peribacillus sp. SIMBA_075
TGCAAGACCTAATACTAGTACATGTTCGTTTTTTAACATTTGCATCTTATTCAATTACAACCACACCTCGATGTAAATTCCTAAAACAGCAAGTAATAAACCAGCTGTCCAGAAGGTGACAACCACTCTCCACTCAGACCAGCCAACTAACTCATAGTGGTGGTGAAGCGGGCTCATTTTAAAGATTCTTTTTCCAGTTGTTTTAAAGGAGATGACTTGAAGGATAACCGATAACGTTTCAACAACAAATACTCCTCC
>NZ_JAWRYN010000966.1:0-258 GCF_046534585.1 Peribacillus sp. SIMBA_075
CTGGCAAGCGTGTACACATCAACATCGTAGAAATCAAAAGAGCTGACCTTGATGCGAAATTGGTCGCTGAAGGAATCGCACGCCAGCTAGAAAACCGTGCATCTTTCCGCCGTGCTCAAAAACAAACGATCCAACGTACAATGCGTTCAGGCGCTAAAGGGATCAAAACTCAAGTATCTGGACGTCTAGGCGGAGCTGACATCGCTCGTGCTGAGTCCTATAGCGAAGGAACTGTTCCGCTCCATACATTGCGCGCAG
>NZ_JAWRYN010000130.1:0-457 GCF_046534585.1 Peribacillus sp. SIMBA_075
ATGAAGAAAAAGCCTTTGGCAGCGCTATGTAGCGACGAGCCAAAGGCTTTTTTATTGCAAGATTAGGTTGTGCGGTCTTCCATAAACTCGATTTTGTTCAGGAATGACTCCTTGCTGGAAAAGATGACACGTTCTTTTCGCGGAATGGTAAAGTAAACCACAATATACTGAGCATCGACATATTCGACGATGCAGCGCTTTTTCGGTCTGTCGATTGTTTTTACGGGCTTGTTCAACCAATCATCCATGTACGTTCCTCCTACTTGACCTCCCCTTCATTATATCAATATCATGCCTGATACACAAAGGAATGTACAGTCATGGCTATGCGCAGCATCAATTGGTCCTGTCCGTTTTCCGGATGAAGCCCAGTCAAATCGCGGATCAATTGCAGTCGATACTTGATTGTATTTTTGTGTACAAACAGCAGATTAGCGGCTTCTACATAATTTCCATT
>NZ_JAWRYN010000967.1:0-258 GCF_046534585.1 Peribacillus sp. SIMBA_075
CTGTATGTATATAAAATAGAAATTACAAAAATAATGGCATTTGAAGAAGAGACATCTTATAGAGACCGATATTCTAGTGCAGAAATTTATGTGAAACCATATTTAGATGAGAAGGATGAAAAATGTGTGTTTAAAGAATATAAGATAGATGTTGATGGAATAAACAAGGATAAATGGTTTCTAATTGATAATATGGAAGGGTGAATATTTTGGAAACGTTAAACATTTATAACGGATTGCATGGAAAATTATTATCAG
>NZ_JAWRYN010000968.1:0-258 GCF_046534585.1 Peribacillus sp. SIMBA_075
GTGTTTTTGTAAAGGAAGTAGCTGCTGCTTTTGAAGCGGCATAGGCAGCCATATTCATTCTAGGAATGCCACCGGCGTTAGAGCTGATGGTCACAATGACTCCCTCTGTTCTTTTTATCATGTATTTGGAGACAGCTTGAGATACGTAAAAGACACCATGTGTGTTGACTGCAAAAGTCTGTTCCCAGTCGTCTGCTCGAAGCTGGTCAATAGAACCCATTCGAAGAATGCCTGCTACATTGACCAGTAAATAAATGG
>NZ_JAWRYN010000969.1:0-258 GCF_046534585.1 Peribacillus sp. SIMBA_075
GCCCGGACGATTTCAAGGTTGGTTACTCCCCAGAAAGAATTAATCCAGGTGACAAGGTCAATCGCTTGGAAAACATCGTGAAGATCGTGTCCGGGATTGACCAGGAAGCACTTGAAACGATTGCCAGAGTGTACGAGCTGGCAATTAAAGCGGGTGTGTACAAAGCCGATAGCATTAAGGTTGCCGAAGCAGCAAAAGTGATCGAAAATGCACAGCGTGATATTAATATTGCCTTCATGAATGAGCTGTCGATGCTGT
>NZ_JAWRYN010000970.1:0-258 GCF_046534585.1 Peribacillus sp. SIMBA_075
GCCGCCAGGCTCCCGTCTCGGCGAGCCGAGCGACCCCGGCGACGGTGTGCTCGGCGACCCGCAGTGCCGTGCGCACGTTGTCCTCCGTGAAGCGGATGGGGAGCCGCGCCTCGCCGGCCACCACGTCCACGCTGCTGGCCTCGACGACGGCCAGCTCGCGGGCCGCGTCGGCGGCAGCGGGTTCGACGGCGCGGGGGTCCACGCCCGGGTGGAGGCGCCCGACGGCGACGATCACGCGGAAGGAGGGCACCCGTCGAG
>NZ_JAWRYN010000971.1:0-258 GCF_046534585.1 Peribacillus sp. SIMBA_075
CCTTTGGAAAGGTACGTCATGACATTGGACGCGGTACCGCTCGGACAGCAGCCTACCAAGATTACCCCAACTGCAATATCTGGCGGAAGATTGAGAGCGACAGCCAAGACATAGGCAAGCGATGGCATGATGAGATAATGTCCAACCACTCCGATGAGAACGTCAACAGGCCGACGAAAAACCTCCCGGAAATCAGCCGATGATAGCGTCAGCCCCATTCCGAACATAATTACGCCGAGCAAGATCGATATATACCCT
>NZ_JAWRYN010000972.1:0-258 GCF_046534585.1 Peribacillus sp. SIMBA_075
CATCCATGTATTGTTCAAACCTGTTTAAGCACGAGCTGCATGTCATCAAATGATGCTGTATCTCTTGCTTCTCCTCGAAAGAGAGCCGGTCTTCCAAAAAAGCGTCCAGCATGACTTTATCCAAGCATGTCATAGATAAAAGTCACCCCCTTTTCCTGTTCTCGTTATGGAATCTCTTAGCTTCGATTTTCCTCTAGAGATGCGTGTTCGAACGGTACTAAGCGGAACACCTAGCTTTTCACTAATTTCTTCATAGCT
>NZ_JAWRYN010000973.1:0-258 GCF_046534585.1 Peribacillus sp. SIMBA_075
TCGGTGATTTCTGCAGATGCCGGATCCATCACTTTGATGGCTGTCCCGCGAAGCGCCGCGATGTACAATGAGCCGTCGTGGAAAGCGATTCCGCTCGGCGCCCATGTGTCATCGGCCCCGCTTTTGGCAAACGGCTCTTCTAAGCCATCTGCTGTTTCGTCCCCTTCGATATCGGGCCAGCCATAATTGGCATTTTGTTCGATGATATTGATTTCATCATTCGCGGACTGCCCGTGTTCTGCGGCATACATCGTCTCC
>NZ_JAWRYN010000974.1:0-258 GCF_046534585.1 Peribacillus sp. SIMBA_075
TGGGCTAAATGGGCTTGCGAAGGTGCATGTGGAGGATGTTTATTTGCTAGTCCATATGCATGTGGTGGTTGTCTTGGATGTCTAGCTGGTTACGCAATTGGTTGCGCTGCTAGTCAAATATAAAAAGAAGGGTGTGATTCCTCAAATGGAAATGTCTAAAGGAATACTGTTTTATAGACTAACATTGATTATTGCTTGTTTCGCAGTAGTTGCCTTCACATATCCATCTGAATTCTCTAAATTCGCATTAATCGCAGG
>NZ_JAWRYN010000975.1:0-258 GCF_046534585.1 Peribacillus sp. SIMBA_075
GACTCGAAAATCGGCTCGTTTCCGATGGGGAAAATGATCGAAATCGGCAATGAATTATTCACATCCGGAAAAGAACCGGAAGAAGTAGTGGAGACCATCAATCAATTAACCGCCAAATCCCATTTGTCGTTCATTCCATCGAGTTTGAACCAATTGCATAAAAGCGGGCGGGTATCCGGGACGCAAGCTTTCCTGAGTAATATCCTCAACATCAAAGTAGTCATCACCTTCGTTGACGGGGTGACGGTCATGAAAGAG
>NZ_JAWRYN010000976.1:0-258 GCF_046534585.1 Peribacillus sp. SIMBA_075
TTACCTCGCCATCGATGTCGATGGTGTCGAATAATTCGCCGCACAACATAACTTCTATGATTTTCGTGTTAATACTTTCTAAGTCAGTAGTCTTGTACCCAATTTGATGCAAAACCCTACTTGATAATGTGTTCATTCCTTTTCTCCTCCCTAGCTGATTTGTTTCTTTTTGTATATCCGTGGTTGTTTTGTAGCAGCCTCGTAAGGATCCATTCCTCTTTCAACTCTTTTGTAAAAGGTTATCTCTTTAATTCCATT
>NZ_JAWRYN010000977.1:0-258 GCF_046534585.1 Peribacillus sp. SIMBA_075
GACTAAGCGAGATAATTCGCGGTCTATAAAGCGTATAGCAGATAAAAAGGGGAAGGGACAAAACGGCTATTGGTTTTGTCCCTGTTTAGCTATGTGAATCGGCTCCAATTCTTTTACATACTTCTGGCTGTGTACAACGAATTCCGCCGTGATCGGAGAAATCGCCTGCCAGTCTCTTGCCGCTAGAACGACCTCACGCGTAATAGCGGGATGCAGGGGAATGGCGACCACCTTTGGGATAATCTCTGGAATGTAGAG
>NZ_JAWRYN010000978.1:0-258 GCF_046534585.1 Peribacillus sp. SIMBA_075
CTCGCAAGAGCGACCTTTGACGGCTTGACGCGAGTGGGACCAGATGGAAAAATTCAGCTCTCAGTGGCACAAAAGATAGATATATCCGATGACCTGAAAACGTACACGATTCACTTGCGCGATACAAAATGGAGCAACGGTGACCCTGTTACCGCTGATGATTTCGAATACGCTTGGAAGCGAATGCTTGATCCCGAAAAGGGGAGTAATTATGCCTACATGCTGTATTACCTTCAAAATGCTGAAAAAGCAAACCTG
>NZ_JAWRYN010000979.1:0-258 GCF_046534585.1 Peribacillus sp. SIMBA_075
TTCCATTTCAGCTTGCAGCAGATTCATCTGCCCGTGGAACGATTGCATGGGCTTGCAGGAATAGGCAAGTGATTTCTTGATGGTGACGAGCGGGAAGGTCCGCGTAAAGAGCGACAGGAAGTTAGCCGGCTGCTTGAGCTTCGCCAATACTTCCCGGAATGGGTACGCTAGCTGAACATCGTGGAGAAATTTACCTTCTTCAAGGAGCGACACTGTCCATTCCGCCTCTTCGCGTTCTAGCGTTTCGGTCATTTCCTG
>NZ_JAWRYN010000131.1:0-452 GCF_046534585.1 Peribacillus sp. SIMBA_075
GACAAACAAAATCAACTAATAGAAAGAATTTCCGATACACATCTAATTGTAGGTGTGGATATAGCCCAACAATTACACGTTGCTCGAGCTTTTAACTTCCGTGGAATTGTAGTTGGAGATCCTCTTACATTTGAAAATATGAAGAGGGGTTCGTAAAACTATTAAGTTGGATTCAAAACTTACAAAAACTAAAAAACTTAGATTCCACAATAGTAGGTATGGAGCCTACAGGCCATTACTGGATTAACCTTTCAAAATGGTTATATAACCAAAACATTAAGGTTGTAACAGTCAATCCCCACCTTAGTAAAAAGGAATAAAGAGAATCGTGATTATACCCAATCTAAGAGTGATAAAAAAGATGCGCTCGTTATCGCGGATATGGTCAAAAACGGCTATTATTCCTTTGTTCGTCCCACATCCGAATCATTTGAGAAACTTAGAGTTCTAAT
>NZ_JAWRYN010000980.1:0-258 GCF_046534585.1 Peribacillus sp. SIMBA_075
GTATCGCATATGTCTTCCAGCGCTTTCTCTAAATCAAGCTCCACCTCTGTACTCCATGAGAACGCGTAACGGATTTTCATAAGCTGCTCGCCCGTTTCGCACGTGATAGAGCAAAAGCGCTCCTGCTGCTCAAGGGTTGTTTTTCGCGCGAGAACCGTTGCCTCCAATGGAAATAATCCATCCCACTCCGAAACGAGATAAGAGGAGGTCACGTCAATCCATAGCGATGACGATTTATTGATTCTACAAAAAACGACG
>NZ_JAWRYN010000981.1:0-258 GCF_046534585.1 Peribacillus sp. SIMBA_075
CTCTCTGAATACTTGCTTGAGCATTTGCCGCTGCATAAAGCGCCGAAGAAATTCCGTTTCGCGGACGAACTGCCGCGCAACGCTTCAGGAAAAATCTTGAAATACCAGTTGCGTGAACGGCATATCAGCGAATACACTTGGTTCCGCCACACATTCATTGAACGTTGAAAAATGGCGCCCTGAAGCTTCGGGGCGCCATTTCTCTGTGTTATGATGGAACAGGATTCGAATAGAACACGGCAGGAGGATTTTTAGATG
>NZ_JAWRYN010000982.1:0-258 GCF_046534585.1 Peribacillus sp. SIMBA_075
GACGCGCTTCGCCAACTCTTTCGCGAACAAAGCCCCGATGACCAAGCCGAAGCCCCAGTTGATCCAGCTCGCCGCAAGCGACACAATCGTCACCCACAAAATAGCACTGCCCGGAGACTTCGCAAAACTCGCAAGCTTACCGAGCCCCTTTTTAAAAATCGGGCTGCTCGCCAACACAAAGCCTGTGACAAGTACGAGCACCATCTGCATCGAGAACGCCAAAAGCGCCCAGAAGCCCTCACCCCAGAACGCCACCAT
>NZ_JAWRYN010000983.1:0-258 GCF_046534585.1 Peribacillus sp. SIMBA_075
GGCCATGGAATGCCAGTAAGCCCGAGTTCAGCCATTTGATGGAAAATTTTCATATCAAAGCTTTCGTCTTCGTCGCGCTGTTCTGCTGTCGGTGCCACTTCGTTTTTCGCGAAGTCGCGTACCATTTTGCGGATCATTTTATGTTCTTCAGAAAGTTGAAAGTTCATTGTGTCATTTCCCCCAATTATTTTAATAGTTGTTTGCTGATGACGATGCGTTGGATTTCACTCGTGCCTTCATAGATCTCCGTGACTTTAG
>NZ_JAWRYN010000984.1:0-258 GCF_046534585.1 Peribacillus sp. SIMBA_075
TCCGATTCAAAATGTAATGGATTTTTTAGCTGGTGAATATTATAGTCTATTGTTTATTATCATTTTAACAATTTTTTGTGTCACGGTTGCAACGCATTTAATTGCTCGTCATGTAGATAAAGGGGCGATGGCATATTTATTAGCAACACCTGTATCGAGGGTGCAAATTGCAATTACACAAGCTGCTGTTCTCATATTGGGGCTACTAATAATTGTAATTGTTACTTATGTAGCTGGTATATTAGGTGCAGAATGGTT
>NZ_JAWRYN010000985.1:0-258 GCF_046534585.1 Peribacillus sp. SIMBA_075
TATTACACCATATATTACAGCTTCCATCATAGTACAATTACTACAAATGGACGTTATACCTAAATTTTCGGAATGGGCAAAGCAAGGAGAAATGGGCCGTAAGAAATCAGCTCAATTCACTCGATACTTTACAATCATTCTCGCATTCATACAAGCCATTGGGATGTCTTATGGCTTTAATAATATAGCAGGTGGACAATTAATAACAGATCAAAGCTGGACTACATACTTATTTATTGCGACAGTTTTAACTGCAGG
>NZ_JAWRYN010000986.1:0-258 GCF_046534585.1 Peribacillus sp. SIMBA_075
CATGGACCGTTTGGTAAAAAATAGGCCGGGCGCTGCCGGATAGACCGGAGATCAATTGATGGTCCTGGCCTTTCTTCAGTTCGTTGATAAATGATTGAGTATGGGAATCCCCTAAAAATGCCTGCAAAATATGCTTCATGAAGATTCCTCCTTCCTGTCTAAAATAAAGCCGTTTACTGGCTATAGTACCCTTTTCAAAATGATGGGAAACGGAAAAAAGCCTTGGACGCCCGAAAGCGCCAAAGCGATTACTTATTG
>NZ_JAWRYN010000987.1:0-258 GCF_046534585.1 Peribacillus sp. SIMBA_075
GGAGTCACGCTCAGGCCCAGTGAAGCTGATGATGGTATCGCCTTGTTTCGGCTCCAATACTTTATCGGAAGTGAAGAATTCGACATTTCCTTGCGCCGTTTCAACGAATAAAGGAATCGTATTGGAAGACCATCTTTGATTGAATTCCTCATATGTGAAGCGTTCTGTCAATTTCGTCGAACGGATCGCATAGCCTTGCTCTTCCTTATCGTCGAGCGTATGGATGTTCCAGTCTTCGGTGAACAGGATCCGCCCGCT
>NZ_JAWRYN010000988.1:0-258 GCF_046534585.1 Peribacillus sp. SIMBA_075
GTTCCTTTGCCAATGAGGCAATCGCAAGTGGATCTTCCCCGTGATTTGAGCAGCCATCTGTAATCAATAAGATTTGGTTTACGTGACCTTTTCGCATCTTCATTCCTCCTGGGATTGTAACTGAATGCTTATATCCCCCATCATCGCCAGAAGAAATTCATATTATACGATATTTTAAGAAATCTCTTGTTTCTCAAGATAGAATGTACCAGTCGGAATGGATGCCCATTTTGGCGTGTTGTGATCGAGCCTAATGAC
>NZ_JAWRYN010000989.1:0-258 GCF_046534585.1 Peribacillus sp. SIMBA_075
CCACTAATAAGAAATACAGGCCAATCCGTTTTTCGACTCTTCATCCTCATTTACACTTCCTCCTTCCTCAGCAATCTAAAAAAACAACTTTATTATGTTTTCTTGTTTACACCCAAAACACAATGATTATATAAGCATAATAATTCATCGATTTCCTACACACTTATGTTGTCCCTAAAAATATGCTAAATCCCTTATTTAAAAGAAAATTTCTATTCCTATTACATAAAAAAGCAAAACAAAAGACCCTATATTTCT
>NZ_JAWRYN010000990.1:0-257 GCF_046534585.1 Peribacillus sp. SIMBA_075
CGTCGAGCGCGCGGGCGGGCAGACTGTGTGGGAGATTTCGTGCACAGTTTTTTGCGTCACGATTCGCCGGCCAACCCGCAATGAGGCAATTGCGGCATGGAATCTTCGCTTCACGCGGTCGGAACGGGATGACAGGCACGTCCTCCAGTTGTCCGCAATCGTCTCGGCCGCCTGCGGGTACTGGAACCCGACGGATCCGGTTAAACCAGAGCTCGACACGAAAGCGTTGCGCGACGTCGCTGCGTTGTACCACAGGT
>NZ_JAWRYN010000132.1:0-451 GCF_046534585.1 Peribacillus sp. SIMBA_075
ACCACACTTTCTGCAAATTTCGGCTCATATTGTAATACCTTATTTGCCTTTCCGTTTAATAAATAAGTAAATAAAACTGCCTTCTGACTATCTTTATCTAATTCTGTGTAATTGACCTTATCGAAGTATTTAACGGCTTCTCCATATTGTTGAATGGCTGCCTGTTGTAATCCTTTTACTACATATTGTTCAGAACCAGCATTTGCACTCGAAACTGGTTCGGAAGAGAATAGCTTAAAGGCAAATATGGCACCAGCTCCAATTAACACCACGCTTCCTATGACACTCGCAATAATCTTGAACCCTTTTCTATTTTCCTTTTCAGGCTTTACTTGTGGCTCTATTTCATCCGTTGAACTATAAGAGGATTCTTCCTTTCTCACTGGTAATTCTTCTTGATATTCATATTCTTCATGAAAAGGAGAATCATTGATTTCCCTTTCTAACGTTT
>NZ_JAWRYN010000991.1:0-257 GCF_046534585.1 Peribacillus sp. SIMBA_075
CTGAAGCTATGAGTGGAGGTGTCACAATGAGCAAAAAAGAGCGAGAAGCGATTTGTTTGATTTGTGAAGAGAAAAAGACAAAGGGAATATATTTATATCATCAGTTTTTGTGCCGAGACTGTGAGCGAAAGTTAATTTCTACATCGACCTCGGATCCTAGCTATGCCGATTATGTAAGAAAGCTTAAAAATCTTCATACGCCGCCTTTGTATTCATAGACCACTAGATGGTCTTTTTTTATGAGCTATCGAGGATTG
>NZ_JAWRYN010000992.1:0-257 GCF_046534585.1 Peribacillus sp. SIMBA_075
GAATACCGCTCTTGATCGCCACCGCGACTCATGTGGGCGCCAGTCTCGCGATCGCGTCGGCTCCCGAGATCACCTGGATCCTCGCGCTGAGGGTGGTTCAGGGCGCTGGCGCGGCCGGAGGCGGGGTCGTGGCTCTCGCAATGATCCGTGATGTGGCGGACGGACGTCAGCTCATCAGGGGACTGGCGCGGGTGGCGCTCTTCACGGGTATCGCCCCCGTCGTGGCACCGTTCCTTGGGGCGGAACTCATGCAGCTT
>NZ_JAWRYN010000993.1:0-257 GCF_046534585.1 Peribacillus sp. SIMBA_075
GCTTTAGTAGTTGTGAAGGCACTTGTTGGAAGCCCATGGGGAATGTTTACAATCGCAGCAACAATTCCAATTGCTATTTTAATGGGAGTTTACATGCGTTACATTAGACCAGGGCGAGTAGGGGAAGGATCAGTAATCGGTATTGTTCTACTAGTCCTATCGCTTATTGGTGGACAGTATGTAGCAGAAAATCCAACACTTGCAAGTATGTTTACTTTTAGTGGTGAAACAATTGCTATTATGCTTATCGTATATGG
>NZ_JAWRYN010000994.1:0-257 GCF_046534585.1 Peribacillus sp. SIMBA_075
GGCCTTAATGTCTGTTAATTTCTTTTTACCATCTACTAAGCCTTTTGATGAATCTTCTAGTAGCTTTTTAACATCTGGAAGCTTTTTGTCTGCTTCTTTTAAAATTTGAGATGTGTTTTTAGACATACGTTTCGTACGTTCAATTGCTGTGTTAAAGTTTGGAACGATTTCTGAATCATATGTTGCTAAGAAATCACCTAATTGAGCTGAAGCATTTTTAGTTGCTTCATTAATACTTTCTACGACCTCTTTTGTAG
>NZ_JAWRYN010000995.1:0-257 GCF_046534585.1 Peribacillus sp. SIMBA_075
GGGCCGGCGCTGTTTTTTATTAATATAGCAGGTGTCCTCATGCAGCCCTTTGTTCGTAAGATGAACAGCAGCGCAGCGCTCCGGGTGGGTTTTATCTGTCTTCCGTGCGGATATGGCCTGCTGCTGTTCGGCGCAAATGGCGGGTCCATCTTCCTTGTACTTGCCGGGACCATGCTTGCGGGCACTGCTTGCTATGGATTTACTTACTTAGGTGGTCTTCAGCTGATTGTCGAGCGAGGGAAGAAGGAGGCGGCTAG
>NZ_JAWRYN010000996.1:0-257 GCF_046534585.1 Peribacillus sp. SIMBA_075
CGTCCGTCCGCTAGGATCTTTTCTTCTAATTGCTTCATGTTTTCCACTCCTTTTCCCGCATCCCCCGAAAAAAAGCCCAGAGGACGCGCATCCAATCATAACCATGAGTGGAGCAAGGTCCTCCGGGCTTTCCCGAAAGGAAACGCAAAAGGAAGCCGCACTAAACATAGGCGGTTTCTTTTCGTTCCATTGCTTCTCATAGTCAGTCCGTTTACGGCGGACCGGTAGAAACTTGCGGGCCATATCCCCGCTATTAT
>NZ_JAWRYN010000997.1:0-257 GCF_046534585.1 Peribacillus sp. SIMBA_075
TTTACTGGCCTTAGCCTCATCCGGGGAGCTGAAAACCCGTCAGGACGTCACCGAGGCGCTGGAAAGCGCAGGTTTTGAGGTGGTGCGCACCACGAAAAGCAGTATCAGCATTGCCGACCCGGACGGGGGGCGAAACATCCGACTGAAGGGAGCCATCTATGAACAGTCTTTTAACGCTGGCGAAGGACTTAGAGCAGAAATCGAAAGCGCAGCAGCAGAGTACCGGCGAGATGCTGAAAGCCGCATTCAGCGAGCAC
>NZ_JAWRYN010000998.1:0-257 GCF_046534585.1 Peribacillus sp. SIMBA_075
CTGCATCCGTGTAGCTCGTGCTTACACTGGCCGTGTAAAAATTATCAAATTCGCTGGCTGCTACCACGGTCACTCTGATCTGGTGCTGGTGGCTGCAGGCTCTGGCCCGTCCACATTGGGCATTCCAGACAGCGCAGGCATCCCGCAAAGCATCGCTAGCGAAGTCATTACCGTTCCGTTTAACGATAAGGCAGCATTCGCTGAGGCGCTTGAAAAATGGGGCAGCGAGACTGCATGCGTACTGGTCGAACCGATTG
>NZ_JAWRYN010000999.1:0-257 GCF_046534585.1 Peribacillus sp. SIMBA_075
AGTATCTGGGTTGAAGTAGTAGAGAGCACCATTGGTCGGGTCCCATCCACGTACAGCTTCCCATGCTGCCTTGTAAGCTGATTTGTTTGGAGTCAACCAGAATTGCCCATCATCAATAGCGGTAAACGCGTACGGTTCAAATATCACGCCACTCAGTGTGTTCGGAAAAGTTTCCGATTGCATGCGATTCATTGCAACTGCTGCAACCGCTACCTGTCCCTCAAATACCTCTCCACGCGCTTCTGAGTAGACGAGCT
>NZ_JAWRYN010001000.1:0-257 GCF_046534585.1 Peribacillus sp. SIMBA_075
CGTGGTAAATTAACATCAGCACAAACGAAACGTCGTAAAGTACGCCGCTTCCTAGAAGGTGCTGGTTTATATGAAGCAATCACATATTCATTAACAAGCGCTGACAAAGCGAAACAATATATGGTTGAGCCGAACGAAAAAGCTCCTGTAAATCTTGCGCTTCCAATGAGCGAAGAGCGTAGCCAACTTCGTTTAAGCTTAGTGCCACAATTGTTAGAAGCAGTTTCATACAATGTTGCACGTAAAAACGACAGCGT